>NZ_WNJY01000028.1:0-23211 GCF_010892355.1 Granulicatella sp. zg-ZJ
CGACTGTTTTCAGTCGTTTTGTCGTCCCTTGCGACGACTTATACATCATACCAACACACCTTTTTTTTGTCAACACCTTTTTCAAACTTTTTTTCTTTTTTTTCAAACTTTTTTATTTCCCCCGTCAGATCAACGTTTTTGGCACTTATCTCTTTTCTGTTACCATTAACCACTTGTGATTTGTAAGTGAAAAACACATACTTTAAACTACTATAATTTATATTTTGTTCTTTATAAACAGATATTTTTCAATAGAAATTCACCTTTTTTATCTTTTTACTCCTAATGTAAAAAGAAAAAGTAGACGTACATCTACTTTTTCCAATGTGCTTCTATAAAATCTTCTCGCCCGGATTCTTCATGAGATTGTTTGTAGCGTTCAGGTGATTTTTTATAAAAATCTTGATGATACTCTTCTGCTAAATAAAAGTTTTTAAACGGTTCGATTGCCGTTACAATCGGTTTGTCAAAGCGTCCACTTTCTTCTAGTCGTTTTTTGGAAAGTTCAGCCAATTCTTTTTGATCTTGTGTGTGATAAAAAATAACCGGTCTGTAAGAACTCCCTCTATCAACAAACTGTCCAAACGCATCCGTTGGATCTGTTAGTTGCCAATAAATGTCTAATAAGGTTTCATAAGGCATGATGTCGGCATCAAACTCTATTTGCACAACTTCCGCATGTCCGGTCAGCTGATGTTTAACATCTTCATATTTTGGGTTTTCAACATCTCCACCAGCATATCCTGATACTACTGATATAACGCCTGCTCTTGTGTCAAAAGGTTCTACCATACACCAAAAGCATCCCCCACCAAATGTTGCAATTTGTTTATTCATTATATACTCCTTTATATTTTTTCGATTTTTTCAATACCACCCATGTATTGCACAAGTGCTTTTGGTACTGTAACACTACCGTCTTCATTTTGGTAATTTTCTAAAATAGCAGCTACAGTACGTCCAACGGCTAGACCAGAGCCATTTAATGTGTGAGCGTAATCTACTTTCCCTGTTTCTTCGTTTCTAAAGCGAATTTTAGCACGACGTGCTTGGAAATCACCACAGTTTGAGCATGAACTAATCTCACGGTATGTGTCTTGCGCAGGAATCCATACTTCTAAGTCGTATGTTTTTGCCGCTGAGAATCCCATGTCACCTGTGCATAATGCTAATACTCGGTATGGTAATTCTAAACCTTTTAAAATCGCCTCTGCATCAACTGTCATTTTTTCTAATTCATCGTATGATGTGTCTGGATGAGAGAATTTAACCATTTCAACTTTATGGAATTGGTGCAAGCGAATCAATCCTCTTGTATCACGTCCCGCACTTCCTGCTTCTGAACGGAATGATGGGCTTAACGCCGTGAAGTACACTGGTAATTGTGTTTCTTTTAAAATTTCATCACGATAATAATTTGTTAAAGGTACTTCTGCTGTTGGAATCAATGTCAAATCACGTTCATCTGTTAACTGGAACACATCTTCTTTAAACTTAGGAAATTGTCCTGTCCCAAACATTGATGCTGCATTCACAATGTAAGGTGTTACCATTTCTGTGTATCCTTGTTCATAAATATGCATGTCTAACATATAGTTGTAGCACGCACGTTCTAATCGAGCACCCAGCCCTTTATAGAATACAAATCGACTACCTGATACTTTTGCTCCTCTTTCAAAGTCTAAAATACCTAAATTTTCTGCAACTTCCCAGTGGGCTTTTGGTTCAAAACCAAATGTTTTCGGTGTTCCCCAGCGACGTACTTCCACATTATCTTGTTCATCAGCTCCTACAGGCACACTACTATGAGGCATGTTTGGAATACGTACGAGCATATCTGTTAATTCTTCTTCGATGACAGCTAATCGTTCATCAATCGTTTTGATTTTCTCTCCAACTTCTTTCATTTCAGCGATTTTATCATCAGCATTTTCTTTGTTACGTTTTAGTTGTGCAATCAATTCTGATACTTCATTACGATGTTTTTTTAAATCTTCTGTTTGGACAATCAGTTCGCGACGTTCTTCGTCTAAGGCAATCAATGTATCAAAAATTTGTTCTTCGACACCTCTTGTTTTCCCTAGCTCTTTAAAAGTGGTCACATCTTCTCTAATTTGTTTAATATCTAACATATTTTTCTTCCTTTCTTTTTCGTTTTTGTTGTTTTGATTAAAATGCAAAAAATCCATTTCGTCCGTTGTCTTAGACAAGGGACGAAATGGATTGATTTCGCGGTACCACCCAGTTTCAAAGTAGTCATATCTACTTTGCACTCAACGGGATTTAACGGTCCCAAGCGAAACAATTTAGTCATATATAAATATGTTTTCAAAGTTTTGTTTTGATGTGTGGATTCACTATATCTCTTTACTAGTTCACAACAACCACTAGCTTTCTGAAAAAGATTCTATAATTACTAGTCACATCACATTTGATTTATTTGTTCTTATTATATAAAACCGTCATCGTATTTTCAATATTTTTTAATGATTTTTTTAAAATAATTCTGAAAAATCAATATCCTCTAAAGTGGTAGATTGATTCGTTTGAATTTGCATTGTTCTAAAATCAAAATATTGGTTCGGTGTTAAACGTACAATGGCATTCACTTGTTCTGTATAAAAATTTGGTGTTTTTCTTTTCCAAGCAAACTCAAAAAAGAACGATGCAATGTCAGTAGACGTCACTTGGTCATATCCTAAACGGTGAAATTGTTTAGCTTTTAGTTGAAACCACTCTTCTAATACCATGTTTACTCTGCCGTTGTTTCTTCTTCAACTTCAACATCATCACGTGGTTGTAAGTCTTCTACTGAAACAGTTGAGGTTGAAACAACACGTCCGATTGCACGGCGTTCAAATGTTAAATACACACCTTCACAATCAAGAACGACTGTATCGTCGTTTAATTCTTCTACAACTCCATGTAAACCACCGATTGTGACAATTTCAGTTCCTTTTTGAATTGAATTCATCATTTCTTGCATTGCTTGCATACGTTTTTTTTGTGTTCTTGACATGAAAAACATCATACCACCAACAATAATAATCATTGGTAAAAAATTTAATAATCCTTCCATTTTTATGCTCCTTTAGAAATTTTTAGGGTTTTCTACATTTAGTCCATACTCTTCGAAAAATGCTTGCTTAAATTCAAGCAAATTATCGTCCATGATGGCTTGTCTTACTTGTTTCATCAAATTTAACAAGAAATACAAATTATGATAACTTGTTAGGCGTAATCCAAATGTTTCATCTGCTTTAAACAAATGACGGACGTACGCTCTTGTGTAGTTTCTACATGTGTAACATTGGCATTTTTCGTCAATCGGTCTGAAATCACGTTCGTAAACAGCGTTTTTGACAACTAGGCGTCCTTTACTTGTCATACATGTTCCATTTCTTGCGATACGTGTTGGTAATACGCAGTCGAACATGTCTACACCACGAATGACACCGTCAATCAATGCGTCGGGAGAACCAACACCCATTAAGTAACGTGGTTTATTTTCAGGCATGACGGGTGTTAAGTAATCTAACACATCATTCATTTCTTGTTTTGATTCACCTACGGATAAACCGCCGATGGAATATCCGGGAAAATCAAGTCCTATCATGTCTTTTGCATGTTGTAAACGTAAATCTTTATAACCGGCACCTTGCAAAATACCAAACAATCCTTGTCTATCTGGATTAGCATGGGCTTTCAGTCCACGTTCAGCCCATCTTGTTGTACGGTTAATCGATTTTTCAACATAGTCATGACTTTCATAAAATGGTGGGCATTCATCAAAACTCATCATAATATCTGGACCAAGTTTATTTTGAATATTGATTGCTTTTTCTGGCGATAAAAACATTTTAGAACCGTTTAAATGATTTCTAAAGTGTACACCTTCTTCTGTGATTTTTCTCATATCACTTAGTGAGAACACTTGGAAACCACCTGAATCGGTTAAAATACCTTGATTCCAGTTCATGAATTTGTGTAAACCACCTGCTTGTTCAACAATATCTTCTCCTGGTCTTAACCATAGATGATATGTGTTGCTTAGAATGATGCCAGCACCCATTTCTTTTAGTTCTTCTGGTGCTATACTTTTCACAGTCGCTAATGTCCCAACAGGCATGAACATGGGTGTTGGAAACGTCCCGTGAGGTGTAATGATTTCTCCTAATCTAGCACCTGTATGTTTTTCTTTTTTTATTAAACGATATTTAATCGCTGGTTCACTCATTTTATCTCTTTCCTAACTCTTCTAATAATAATGTATTCACAATAGTCGGATTCGCTTTTCCTTTTGTTTGTTTCATAATTTGTCCAACAAGGAAGCCAACCGCTCTATCTTTACCATTTTTGAAGTCTTCAATAGATTGCGCATTGTTATCTAAAATACTTTGAATAACAGGACGCAATACTGATGGATCACTTAATTGTACTAAGCCATTTTGTTCCACAACTTCTTTGGCATTACCACCTTTTTCTGCAAGTAATTTAAAGACAGTTTTTCCTAATTTAGAAGAAATTGTACCATCTTCAACTAACTGAATCATTCCGGCTAAGTTTTGAGGAGTTAGTTGAATAGTTGACAATTCTAGTTTAGCAGTATTTAAATAAGCTGAAACATCTCCCATTAACCAGTTAGATGCTTGTTTTGGATCTGCGCCTTCTTGCACAGTTGCTTCAAAGAAGTCTGACATTTCTTTTGTTAAAGTTAAGACCATTGCGTCATATTCAGGTAATCCATATTCAGTAACATATCTTTGACGTCGTTTTGCAGGCATTTCTGGGATGCTTTGGCGTACCGTTTCCACCCATTCATCTGAAATAGATAGATGTGGTAAATCTGGTTCTGGGAAGTAACGATAATCACTCGCTCCCTCTTTAACACGCATAAGCACCGTTTCTCCCGTTGCTTCATCGTAACGTCTTGTTTCTTGTTGAATAACACCACCAGAACGCAATACTTTTGCTTGACGTTTTTCTTCAAAAATTAGTCCTTTACGTACATTATTGAACGAATTTAAGTTTTTCAATTCTGTCTTTGTTCCAAACTCTTTTTGTCCGTAAGGTCGAATGGAAATATTCGCATCACATCTCATAGATCCTTCTTCCATTTTTACATCAGAAACACCGGTGTATAAAATAATTTGTCTTAATGCTTCTAAATAAGCATAAGCTTCTTCTGGTGAACGTAGATCAGCTTCAGATACAATTTCCACCAATGGAACACCTTGACGATTTAAGTCTACGTACGAATAGCCGTCTGTACCATGCGTGTTTTTCCCTGCATCCTCTTCTAAGTGCAAACGTTCAATACGGATTTTTTTCTTTTTACCTTTTACATCAATCTCAATCCAACCATCATGTCCTATTGGATAGTCGAACTGTGAAATTTGATAAGCCTTTGGATTATCTGGATAAAAATAGTTTTTACGGTCAAATTTTGTTTCTTGAGATATTTGGCAATTTAATGCTAGTGCAGCACGCATACCAAATTCTACTGCTTGTTTATTCAATGTTGGTAAAACACCTGGGTATCCCCAGTCAACCACATTTGTATTTGTATTCGGTTCTGCTCCAAAATGAGCCGGTGTTGGAGAGAACATTTTAGAATCTGTTTTTAATTCAACATGAACTTCAAGTCCAATTACTGTTTCAAAATTCATTTTTTACTCTCCTTATAGTACTGGTTTTTGTTTATAGTATTGTGTTTCTGTTTCAAATGCTTGTGCCACTTGATACAATGTTGCTTCATCATAGTAACGACCAATTAACTGCATACCAATTGGTAATCCATTTTTATCAAAACCTGCTGGCATGGATAAAGCTGGAACACCCGCTAAGTTTACTGGTACAGTTAATAAATCTGCCATGTACATAGCGATAGGATCATCTAAATGCTCTCCAATACCAAAGGCTGTTGTCGTTGTTGTTGGTCCTAAGATAACATCGTATTTTTCAAAAACATGTTCAAAGTCTTGTTTAATCAATGTTCTAATCTGACCTGCTTTTTTAAAGTAAGCATCGTAATAACCAGAACTTAATGAAAATGTTCCTAACATAATACGACGTTTTACTTCTGTTCCAAAACCTTCCGAACGGCTGTTGACATAAACATCTTCTAAATTAGATACATTTTCAGAACGATACCCATAGCGAATACCGTCAAAACGTTGTAAATTAGATGATGCTTCAGATGAAGCAATAATATAATATGCTGGAATACCATATTTAGAATGCGGTAAACTCACTTCTTCTACAATGGCACCTAATTGTCTATATATATCCGCCGCTTTTAAAATACTTTCACGAATTTCTTTGCTAATGCCTTCTTGTAAATATTCTGTTGGTAAAGCAATACGTAATCCTTTAACACTTGTTGCTAATTTTTCAGAAAAATCCGGAACAGCTAAAGCAGACGATGTAGAATCATGTTTATCTACCCCACTAATCGTTTGTAAAACAAGCGCATTGTCTTTAACCGTATGCGTCATTGGACCAATTTGATCTAAACTTGATGCAAATGCAATTAAACCATAGCGAGATACACGTCCATATGTTGGTTTCATTCCGATCAAGTTCGTGAATGCTGCTGGTTGACGGATACTTCCTCCTGTATCAGACCCTAGAGATGCTGGTACTTCTAAAGAGGCAACCGCCGCTGCAGAACCACCAGAAGAACCACCAGGAATTTTAGTTAAATCATATGGATTTTTTGTTTTGGCAAAGTACGATGTTTCTGTACTTCCACCCATGGCAAATTCATCCATATTTAATTTTCCGATTGTCACAGCACCCGCATGATTTAATTTTTCCATAACTGTCGCATTATAAATTGGTACAAAATCTTCTAGCATACGACTTGCTGCCGTTGTTTTTAAACCTTTTGTAACGATATTATCTTTAATACCAATTGGTAAGCCTTGCAAGGTAAAGTTATCTTTATCATACCCTTTTTCATCACTTTGTTTTGCTTGCTCTAAGGCTTGTTCTTTGTTTAACGCTAAAAATGCCTCAACTTTTCCGTCCACTTGTGCAATTCTATCGAAAGCACGTTCTGTCAATTCGACAGATGTGATCTCTTTATTGGCTAGAGCTGTATGCATCTCATGTAATGTTTCAAACATTATGCGTCACCTCCACCTTCTATCATTGCAGGTACTTTAATGAACCCATCTGCACCATTTGGAACATTTTCAAACAACTCTGTTCTATCGGTTCCTTGTTCTGCAATATCTTCTCTAAATACATTTACAACGGGATACCCATGTGTCGTAACAGGTACACCTGTTGTATCGACTTCGTTTAATTGTTCAACCATGTCAATGATATTACTTAATTTTTCAGTAAATCCTACTATTTCATTCTCTTTAAAAGACAATTTTGCTAGCTTGGCAACATGGTACACATCTTTTTCTGTAATCGCCATTAAATTCTTCCTTTCGATAGTTATACAAAATATAGTATACCATAAGTATTTTAGAAACACGAAACCAAAATACTTTATTTATCGTAAAATATGAGAAAACCCTCACAAAGAGAGGAGATTGCTCTCTTTGTGAGGATTTTTTATCTGATAAGTAGTTTTCGATTGATTATATAATAAATAGCTATTAACAAAGCATTCATACCGACTAAAAACACAGTCATATGAATAGCATTCATCACACCGTGTTGTATATCAAATAATATTATCATCCATTTTAACAACACTTCATGATAGTTCACTTCAGAACCAATAAAACCTATACCAAAACTAATGATAAGCAATGTATAAAATAAATAGTTACCGAATTTCACATATAAACTTCCCATTAAAATAGACACCATGGCAATTAAAAATGCTTCAAAAACTAAAATGACAACACCGCTAAATATGTACGTATGATGATAAACGGCACCATCTACATATATACGGATACCTAAGTTTTTTAAAATGAAGCCACTCACAACGACTAGTATAGACACGGTCATAATCATGGCTATTGCCACTAATAGCGTTGAGAAAAAGAGTTGTTTTCTTGTATATTGATTTCTCAACAAAAACTCAAAATAAGTTGCTACATTGTATCCTATAAAGAAAATACCCATTCCTAAAATACTCACAATATCTATTGTGAAATCTTGTAAGTAGTATCCTACTAAAAAATAAGAAATTAAAGCGAACGCACTTAATATACTCGATATTATTAGACTTATCTTTAATAGTTTAAGGAACTGAAAGAGGAATAATTGCTGTAGTTTCATACTTATTCTCCTTTATTTCATCACTATTTTTTTATTGATAGTTGCATTTATAAACATAAAACACGCAATCAATCCAAATACAATTTCGACAAGATTAAATGCATGAAAGGCTCCATTTTGAAAACCTGTTAAGCGAATGACTAAAATTACGATTGATTCTTTAAAAAAATACATGAGAATTTCGAGACTAACCGGTAAAGTAAACCACAGTATAACCGCTATTATCACAACTATTTTTTTATTGAATTTTAAATAGAGAAGCCCGATTAGCATACCAATTTGTGTCATCAAAATACCTAAACCAATATAAAATACTTTATCCAAAAAACCAAAAGTATTATAAAAAGAAAGAGCACTTTCATACGGACTGAGTTTATGTAAAGAAAACGCCAGTTGTTCAAAAATCAAATTTTGTGCATACATCATACAAGCCATAATACAAAATGTCGTACAAAAACTAATGTAGATTTGTTTTCGAGTGAATTGATTTGTTAAGAAAAAGGAATAATATTTTATCATTGTAGCACTTGCTATCAGTAATACCGTAATAGAAGTAGTACTCACTGATTTTAATGGAAAAGGAAAAGCAACAATCAATAATATGAATAAATAAGCAAATATAACACTCGCCCCATAGAATATTTGTTTTAAAAGAAACTTACTTGGTGCATGATATACCATCTTAAACAACTCCTTTATCTGTTAATTTCACAAATATTTTTTGTAAGTTAATTGCTGAAACAGTTAGCGTTTCAGGTAAATCATCTTCTACTGTACCTAATATATAAGCAACACTCAATGCTCCTATTGTGTCAATGTCTAAAACATTTTTACCAGCTGCATACTGTTGAACATCTTGTGTGTTTCCAGATATACTATATCCTCGTTCTAATAATGTATCGACATCTTCATCAAGGAGCACTCTTCCTTTATCAATAATAACAACGTGCTCTACCACATGTGCAATTTCTTCAATTAAATGTGTAGCAATAATAATGGTATGTGGTCTATCTTCATATCCTTGTAATAAAAGTTTATAAAATAATTCACGGTGATTGGCGTCTAATCCTAAAATAGGCTCATCATAAATAACATACGGCACATGATTGTTCATAGCTAAGACTAATTTCAAAATCGTTTGGTAACCTGTAGAAAGTTTAGAAACTTTTTTCTTGAGAGGTAGTCCAAATAATTCTGCGTGTTTTAAAGCTTTTTCTTTATCAAAATTAAGATGAAACTGCTGTGTCCAATGTAAAATTTCTTTGACTTTCATATCTTTGGGAAAAGTTGCCTCAGCACTCATGATATAAACATCTTTTAAAACATTCGCATTTTCTGTCAGCACTTCATTGTCGAGTAGTACAGTTCCCTCATCTGCAAATAATTGATTTGTAATAATTTTCATTAGTGTAGATTTACCAGCACCATTTCTACCTAATAAAGCATAAATTTTATCTTCTTGAAAAGTCATACTGACATTCTCTAATACAATAGATTTACCAAAATGTTTTTTGATATTTTTTACTTGAATACTATTCATGAGCAAATCCCTCCTTAATGACTGCAACAACTTCTTCTTGTGTCATGTTTAATTTTTTTGCTTCTTCGATAAACTGTTTTAATAATTTTTCTTTAAATATATCTTTTCTTTTTTTACGAATTTTGTCTTGAGCACCTATTTTTACAAACATTCCCATTCCCCTTTTTTTATACAATATGTCTTCTTCAACAAGTTTATTCATGCCTTTTAATACGGTATGTGGATTGATAGACAAAGATACCGACAATTCTGTAGTTGAGGGAACTTGTTGTTCTTCTTTTATGACACCCGTAAAAATTAAATTTTCTAACTGTTCTGCTATTTGCAAAAAAATTGGAATATTACTCGTTGGATTGATTTGCATATTGGACTCCTTTCTTTTTATTTATCACCCGTTTATTAGTTAGTCACTTAACTAACTAACCGTTTAACTAATTGTAGAATAGAAACTATAGTATGTCAATAGAAAAACAGTGGCTGACCCAATTATGATTTTTTGGGTCAACCACTGTAAAAGATTTATTAGTGCAACACAACGGAATGAAATACTGTTTCACCTTGTTTTTTATGAATAACGGCTTCTGTTCCACGAACAGATTCGACTTTGATTTTAACGTTGAGATTACTTGCGCTATATGCATTTGCTTTTTCAACTAAAAATTGTGTTAAAGCAATCATTTCAGACTGTCCATAAAATTGTGTTGTCACGGTTATATTCAATTCACTCATTGTGCCGTCAATAAATGTTGCTTCCCCTACAATCCCATTTAAGTTAGGGAAGAAGCTTTCAACAGATTTTTTAAAAGTAGAGAAAACACTGACATCATCTGTTTTATCATTATCTAAAGGAAATAGACGTTTTTCAACATTTACTGGTTTCCATTCAGATAAAGACACACCTGATTTAGATACGGCATAAGATAAGTACGAACCTCGTGAGGCGCCGTTATCAATAGATTGTTTGAATAAACCAATAAGGATAGGGATATTTCCCATGCCTTCTTTCGTTCTAATACGTTCAACAATTTTTGTTGCTGCTTCTTTTCCTAATTCTAATAAATTATTGTCCGATAATAGTGTATCGTTTACTTGCGGATTTAAGGCAATACCAATACTAACACCATTTAACTCATATCCATTATCTACTAAAAGCATATAATCCTGTTCTAAAATAGTTGAGATAGCTTTAGGTGTGTTAGATTTATTTAATCCATCTGGATTTTCTCCATTTTGAACTTGTAACCATTTTTGGATATCTTGATTTGGTAGGTATTGACCTTCTAAAAAATAATATTGATTCGCAGGAAATTGTATTTTAGATAAGTCAGTCAATCCTACTTCAAATTCAGCAATATTGACTGGTGTTAATAATGTCAATGATGCTCCTCTTGTTTTTGATGTCGGATATTTCCCGTCTAATAATATCATTTTATAGTCATTAGCATTATCACTATTATTTGTCACAACAACATTTCCTTCATCGGAGACTTTTTGTGTTTGAGGTGTACTGTTATTTTTAGCACATCCAACAAGGACAAAAAGAAACGCAATTAGCAGTGCTTTTTTATAAAATTTCACTCATTATCCACCTATACTTTCTATATGTTCTTCAATTAAACGATGTAAATCATCTTCACTCCATACTAAAATATTTAGCGCTTTTGCTTTTTCTAACTTACTACCGGCATCTTCTCCTGCAATGACAATATCTGTTTTAGCAGATACACTTCCTGTCACTTTTCCACCTAATTTAACAATGTACTCAGACGCCTGTGTTCTTGTGAAACGTTCTAATTTCCCTGTTAAAACAACTGTTTTATCTGTTAGGACACTTTGTGCAACATCTGACTTTTGAATACCTGTATACGTCATATTCACATGTGCTTTTTCTAGTTTCTCTAATAATACATGCACTTCTGGAAGTTTAAAATATGTCACAACGCTTTCTGCAATAACCATACCTATGCCATCAATCGCAACTAATTCTTCGATGGTGGCTTGTCGCAAAGCTTGTATACTCCCAAAAGCACTTGATAATTGTTGTGCTTGTTTACTACCAACATGACGAATACCTAATCCAAATACTAATTTTTCCATTGAGTGATGACGACTATTGTCGATAGACGTTAATAAATTAGTTGCTGTTTTTTCTTGTACTTTATCCAATTCTAATAATTGTTCAAGTGTCAAATAGTATAAGTCTGCAACATCTTCAATCAAATGTGCATCAAATATTTTTGCACTGATTTTTGTACCCATACCTAATATTGCCATGGCTTGTCGTGAAACGAAGTGAGAAACACCTTCTTTAATTTGAGCAGCACAGTGTGGATTGATACAACGCAAAGCTACTTCATCTTGTAAATGAACAAGTTGACTTTGACATTCTGGACAATGTGTAGGTATATCGTATACCGCTGATTGTTTCGGTCTTTTTTCTAATAGTACGGTTTTAATTTCAGGTATAATATCGCCTGCTTTATGTAAGATAACAGTATCCCCTAGACGAATATCTTTTTCTTTCAATAAGTCAACATTATGCAAACTGGCACGTTGCACAGTTGAACCTGCAACAAAAACAGGTTCCATAATGGCTGTTGGCGTCACAACGCCTGTTCTGCCGACAGTCCATTGAATATCGAGTATTTTTGTTTGCACTTCTTCTGCCGGAAATTTATAGGCAATCGCCCATTTTGGAGCTTTTACTGTATAACCTATTTCTTCTCGTTGTTGGAAATCATTGACTTTAATGACAATACCATCAATATCATACGGTAAATTTTGTCGTTCTTGGCTAATCGTTTCTATGTATGACCAAACATCATCAATCGAACGATATATTTTTGTTTCTGGATTAATTTTTAAACCAACTTGTTTTAGTGCTTGTAACAATTGTTCTTGTGTGTCAATACTAGGAATATCTCCACCATATAGGAATACATCTAATTGCCTTTTTGCCGTAATGGCACTGTCCAACTGTCTAAGACTTCCCGCTGCTGCATTGCGTGGATTGGCAAAAATTGGCTCTCCTAATAATTCACGTTGTTCATTTAAAGAAACAAATGCACTTTTAGGCATAAAACATTCTCCACGTGCCTCTAATGTGATATTTTCTTGCAACTTTAAAGGAATAGATGAAATGGTTTTTAAATTTTGCGTAATGTCTTCACCAATGCGCCCATCTCCTCTTGTTGCTCCCGTCACGAATTTTCCATTAATATATTTTAACGAGATAGCTAAACCATCAATTTTCAACTCACAAGTATAGGCAACTTCTTGATGAATACTATCTTTTATACGTTTGTCAAATTGTATTAAGTCTTCTTTACTAAAAGCATTTGACAAGCTTAACATCGGTGTATCATGCTCTATTTTTTGAAAACCTTGTAAAATCACACCTCCTACTTTTTGTGTAGGGGAGTCTTCTGTTATAAATTCTGGATTTTCTTTTTCTAACGCCACTAATTCTTTGTATAAAGCATCATAATCAGAGTCACTTATTGTTGGATTATCTAAAACATAATATTGATAATTATGTTTTTGTATCACCGTCCGCAGCTCTTCAATACGTTTTTTTGCTATTTGATTAGCCATTGTATACTCCTCGTCTTATAAAATTATCAAAGTAAAAGATAAATTTAGATTTTTTCAACTGGTGCAAATGCTGCTAACAGTGTCTTAATGCCTTGGTTTTCAAATGCAATATCTATTGTTGTATCTACATCTTTACCACTAATTCGCACAACTCTACCAATACCCCATTTTGCATGTTTTACTTTATCACCAACACTAAATTGTCGGTTCTCTTGCGTCACAACTTTCTTTTGTACAAAAGGTACTTTAAATGGTTTTGTTATCGTTGTTTGTGGTGTTATATTTTCAGGTACATCAACATACACATCGCTAATCTCTTCTAAAAAGCGTGAAGCTCTATTTCGTTTAACATCACCATATAGCAATCTAGAACTGGCATGTGTCAGAAATAATTTTTTCTCTGCCCGAGTCATCCCAACATACATCAAGCGTCTTTCTTCTTCTATATCTTCTTCAAACACACTTCTACTTGAAGGAAAAATAGTTTCTTCCATACCCACTATAAAGACAACTGGAAATTCTAATCCTTTAGCTGCATGTAGTGTCATCAATGTGACATAATGCTCATTTGTTTCATCTTCTTCAAGCGTCCCGTCCAAAGCAAAATCGGACAAAAAACGCGTTAATGGAGAAATTACTTCTTCTATATCTTCTAAATTTTCTGTTTGTAATTGTTCATCAAATGTTTTGGTAACAGACTTAAATTCTTGAATATTTTCTAGTCTTGCTTGAGCTTCTAGTGTCCCTTCCATTTCAAGACATTCAGTATATCCTGATTTTTCTAGTAACATATCTAATAATTGTGTTATCGTCGATTCTTCCAATGCTATTTGGCATTTTTTAATAAGCGTTACAAAAGATAAAATCCCATTTTTTGCCTTTGTGCCTAAACCAGTTTCTTCCAAGTGCTCTGTTGCTTCAAAAAGAGAATAATTACGTTCTCTTGCAAAACTAGCTAATTTTTCCAAGCTCGTTTTCCCAACACTACGCTTAGGTACATTCACAACTCTCTCAAAACTCAAATCGTCTTTTGGATTATCAATCAAACGTAAATACGCTAAAATATCTTTGATTTCTAATCTATCATAGAATCGTAATCCCCCGTAAATTTTATAAGGTATAGCGTATTGCATAAATGCTTCTTCAAGAGAACGAGATTGTGCATTGGTACGATATAATACAGCTATATCATTATATTTTGATACATACACTTTTTCTGTTTGTAATTGCTTAATTTTTTGAGCAACATAACTCGCTTCATCTTTTTCTGAAAAGGCATTGTAAAGTGTAATCGTATCTCCTGTATCATTTTGTGTCCATAATGTTTTAGCGACACGCTCTTGATTATTATCTATTACATTATTCGCTGCATTTAAAATGGTTTTAGTGGAACGATAATTTTGTTCCAGTAAAACTGTTTTTGCATTTGGAAAGTCTTTTTCAAAATTTAAAATATTGCTCATGTCAGCACCACGCCAACCATAAATACTTTGATCGGCATCCCCAACAACACAAATATTTTTAAAATAACGGCTTAATTGTCTAACTAATGTATACTGTGTTTTATTCGTATCTTGATACTCGTCAACATGAATATAGTGGAATTTTTGTTGATAATAACTCAATACATCAGGATATTGTTCAAATAATTCCACAGTTTTCATAATTAGGTCATCAAAATCAAACAACTGATTTTTCATCAGCAAGTTTTGATAATCTTGATAACAGTCTGCAATAACATCCTCAAACCACGTAGATGCTTCCTCTTTCATCCTTTCGGGTGTTAATAATTGGTTTTTTGCATCACTAATAACAGAAAGTAATACTTTTTCATTTACCTTTTTTGGATCGTATCCTCTTTCTTTGATAACACGTTTCATCAATGTTTTTTGTTCACTTGTATCGGCAATAGAAAATTGACGAGAATAGCCAATCAGTTCTGCTTCTCGTCTTAAAATACGTACGCACATGGAGTGAAATGTCGATACCCACATATCACGGGTCACATGTCCTACTAATAACTCTAATCTCTCTTTCATTTCTTTTGCGGCTTTATTTGTGAATGTAATGGCTAAAATATTCCACGGATTGATATGTTTTTCTTCCACCAAATAGGCAATACGATGTGTTAAAACACGTGTTTTTCCGCTACCAGCACCCGCCATAATCAGTAATGGTCCTTCTGTATGTTGAACAGCTTCTTTTTGACGTTCGTTCATTTTTTCAAGTAATTTACTCATCTATCTATCCTTTGTCATAAGACTATATTCTTCTAAAAAGTATACCAAAATTCATAGGGTAATACTAGTAAACACGTCGATGTCTAATAGAAAAATAGATTTCTTAGTATTTTTTCTTGCGAGAGTTTTTTCATTTTTATATAATACGCATATTGAGTAAAGAAAAGGAGTTATCCATGAGTATATTAAACGTTGAACATTTAACACATGGTTTTGGGGATCGTGCTATTTTTGATGATGTATCATTTCGATTATTAAAAGGGGAACATATTGGTCTAATAGGTGCGAATGGAGAAGGAAAATCTACATTTATGAATATTATCACGGGGAAATTACAACCCGATGAAGGAAAAGTCGAATGGTCAAAGCGTGTACGTGTTGGTTATTTAGACCAGCATACTGTTTTAGAACAGGGAATGAGTATTCGTCAAGTACTACAAAGCGCATTTGAACACTTGTATGACATTGAAACAAGAATAAACGACATCTATATGGAAATGGCAAATGAGAATGCTGATATGGATAGCTTAATGGAAGAAGTAGGTGAACTTCAAGAATTGCTAGAGCATCATGACTTTTATATTATTGATGCAAAAGTTGAAGAAGTTGCTCGTGCTCTTGGTATTAGTGCATTCGGTTTAGACTCTGATGTAACAGAACTAAGTGGTGGTCAACGTACAAAAATTTTGCTGGCAAAATTACTTTTGGAAAAACCTGATATTTTATTATTAGACGAGCCTACAAACTATTTAGATGCCGAGCATATTGAATGGCTCCGTAGATATTTACAAGAATACGAAAATGCGTTTATTTTAATTTCTCATGATATTCCATTTTTAAATAGTGTTATCAATTTAATTTATCACATGGATAACCAGTCTTTAACACGTTATGTTGGAGATTATGATAAATTCCAAGAAGTATATGCTATGAAAAAAGCACAAATTGAGGCAGCCTATAATCGTCAACAAAAAGAAATTGCAGACTTAAAAGATTTTGTTGCACGTAATAAAGCACGCGTATCGACACGTAATATGGCTATGTCGCGTCAAAAAAAATTAGATAAAATGGATAAAATCGAACTAGTTCAAGAAAAACCAAAACCGTCTTTTCATTTCCTACCCGCTAGAACTCCTGGACGTTTTATTTTTCAAGCAGAAAATCTTGTTATCGGCTACGATACACCTTTAACACAACCTTTAAACTTAACAATGGAACGTGGACAAAAAATTGCAATTATTGGTTCAAATGGTATCGGGAAAACAACATTGTTAAAAAGTTTGTTAGGGCTTATTCAAACTCTTGAGGGGAAAGTTGAAAAAGGAGAATTTTTAGAGATAGGTTACTTTGAACAAGAAATGTCTGGAGATTTATCTAAAACATGCCTAAATGAAATATGGGACACATTCCCTTATTTAAATCAAGCTGAAGTGAGAGCTGCTCTTGCAAAATGTGGCTTAACAACAAAACACATCGAAAGTCAAGTACGTGTTTTAAGTGGAGGAGAACAAGCAAAAGTGCGCTTATGTAAACTGCAAAATCAAGAAAGTAATGTACTCATTTTAGATGAACCAACCAATCACTTAGATGTAGATGCTAAAGAAGAATTAAAACGAGCATTAAAAGAATATAAAGGAAGTATTTTAATGGTGTGCCATGAACCAGAGTTTTACGAAGGACTTGTCACAGATATTTGGGACTTTTCAAAATACTCCGTAAAACGTGGGTAATTGTATATCAAAAAGAGATAAATCTGTTATCGATTTATCTCTTTTGATGTATTTAAAAGAATAAACTTAATAAAGCAAGTATAGGTAGTCCTCCTTGCTTTAATATAATGGATTTTTGTGAAGTAAATCCTCCATAAAGGGCACATATAAAGATATACACAAGAATAATGGCACTGATTTCAATAGCATTTTTAGAAAATAAAGTAGCGTACAATAAAACGACTCCAAGTAATCCATTATAAATACCTTGATTTTTAAACAATGTCTTAACTGTACTTCCTTTTAATTCCTCTTGTGAAATATTGAAAACACGAGATGTATTTTTAGAATCTGTCACAATCGTTTCTAAATACATAATATAAAAACATTCTAGGGCCGTTAAAACAACTAAAATGATTGATAAAATAGACATGCTATTCCTCCGTTATAGTATTTAAGCTATCATCAAGTTTCCTTAATAAATCTACTGTTTGATGAAGATCAGATTGTGTAAAACTTTCATCAATAGCTTTTTGTAATAGAGTTTGATGCTCATGACATTTTTCAATGCTTTTTCTTGCTTTATCTGTTAAATGCACTAAAACTTCTCGGTTATTTTCAGGATTTCTTTTTCTAGTGACATAACCTTTTTCCTCTAACACTTTCAAATGTCGTGTAACGGCGGCTGAATCAATTTGTAAATGTTCTTGAAGTCTATTTTGTGAACAACCATTATTTTGGCTAATTTCCATAACCATTTCATATCTTGTTAAACTAAAACCTGTTACATGTTCAAATAATTGCGTTATTTTTTGATCGAGTAATTTAATTTGATAAAACAACTGACTCATTTCTCTTAATGACATCACATCACCTCTTTTATGTAGTTTACCAAACGATAGTTGATTAGTCAATTATTGATTTATCAAAGGTGCTTCTTTATGATTATAACAACAACTAAAATAAGTACTAAAATACTTACGAATAAAATAAATAGTATATCGAGTGGTTGCTCTATAATCTCTTGAACAAAACCTAGTTGTTTTATTGGAAAACGGATTGGTTCACCAATATATCCTAACGGAGCATCATAGACGACTGTATTCTCCTTTAAATAAATATTTCCTAGCCTATCTTTTTTGACAAATACACTAAACGATTTATCCAATTCTATTTTTGTATTGTGAATGGTGTGTGTTCCTACTGGTAATAATTCTGTTTCTTCATATTCACGATACACATGGCTTGCTAGAGCATTTGCTATTTTGTGCCGTGCATATTTATCTTCTTCATTATCCCACTTTCCTACACCTAATACGACTTCAATCAATCGTTTGTTTCCACGTTTAACTGTTTGAATATAATTTAATTGTGCTCCCGGACTAGAACCTGTTTTTAAGCCGTCTACACCTTCAAAAAAAGTCCCTCCTTGTTGTAATGACACATTTGTATTTGTTAGCAACTCTGCATAAGGTGTTTTCTCATTAACGATAACTTCATAATACTTCGTATATTCTAAAATCTCTTCATGCTCTTGCAATAAAGAAAAACATAAACGTGCTAAATCTTGCGCCGTAGATTGACTAGGCATTGATTCATCGTAATGCGGGGTATGAATAAAGTCTTGAAAATCGTGTGTAATAGCTCCAGTAGGATTTGTAAAAGAAGTCTTTAACATACCTAATTTTTTTGCTTTTTGATTCATTTGATCAATGAACAATGATATATCATTATTTGTGACAGCTTTTGCTAGCATAATCGTAGCAACATTAGAGGAACTCATTAAAGACATGAATAGTAAATCTTCAATACTATATGCTCGATTTTTGACGATTGTTGTATTACTTAATAAATAAATTTGACTTATTTTTTCATCTTCTTCTGTTGCATAAAGAATGGTGTCTTTTGTGAATTGTCCACTCTTCATTGCATCTAACACTAAATAAACGGTCATCAATTTAGCTAAACTCGCTGTTTCCCAAATTTTTTCAGAATTTTCTTCAAACAAAATTTGTCCCGTATCTGCATCTACAACAAGTGCAGATACGGGTACTTGTTGCGATGTCAGACCTTCTTGTTTAACAATATCTACCAAAGAAATCTGTTGATGTGCCAATGTGATTGAAAGCGAAGAAATGATATAAATAACGCAAGTACATACTAAAAATAATTTAAAAAATATCCTTTTTTTACTAGACATATAACCCTCCCACAACTGTATTATACACTTAATACAGTTGTGGAGCAAGAATTTTTCTTGACACACTTTTATCGCTTTGTTATAATCGTGTCAATATTATAAGCGATGAAAAAGATAGTAGTTTATTGATCGTGTCTTGAAGAGAGTTAGCGTTGGGTGAAAGCTAATACAATCAATAAGTGAAGTACACTTTGGAGCTACTTGTGTGAACAAGCGTTTAACAAGCGATAATTGTACGAGTGATTTGTTTTATAAACAAATAATTTGGGTGGTAACACGGTATTAATCGTCCCTAGTCCTTTGGATTAGGGACGTTTATTTATGTTTTAGGAGGTTTTTATATGTCAATTATTCAAGATTTAGCATGGAGAGGTGCTATCAATCAACAAACAGATGAGAAAGGTTTAGAAGAGCTTACGAATAAACAAAAAATTGCTGTTTATTGCGGTGTCGATCCGACAGGTGATAGCATGCATATTGGTCACTTAATTCCATTTATGATTTTACGTCGCTTTCAATTAGCAGGACATCAACCCGTTATTTTAATTGGTGGTGCAACTGGTTCTATTGGTGATCCTAGTGGTCGTACGAGCGAACGTCAGTTACAGTCTATGGAAACTGTACAAAAAAATGTTGAAAAATTAACGGCTCAAATGAAAAAATTATTTGTAACATCTGATGAAGATAAATCAGCTGTTAAGTTCGTTAATAATCATGATTGGACAAAAGATTTATCATTATTAGATTTTTTACGTGATTTCGGTAAACATTTTAATGTGAATACAATGCTTTCTAAAGATATTGTGGCAAGTCGTTTAGAAACTGGGATTTCATTTACTGAATTTTCGTACCAAATTTTACAATCTATGGACTTTTTACATCTATTTGAACATGAGAATGTCCAACTACAAATTGGTGGTGCTGATCAATGGGGAAATATTACAGCAGGACTTGAATTGATTCGTAAGAAAAAAGGTCACGAAGCTCAAGCATATGGATTAACTATTCCTTTAATGTTAAAATCTGACGGTACTAAATTTGGAAAAACAGCTGGTGGTGCTGTATGGTTAGATCCCGAAAAAACAACTCCTTATGAATTTTATCAATTTTGGTTAAATCAAGATGACCGTGATGTTATCAAATATTTAAAATACTTCACTTTCCTGTCTAAAGAAGAAATTGAAACATTGGAACATTGTGTTGAAACAGAACCTCATAAAAGAGAAGCTCAAAAACGTTTGGCTGAAGAAGTCACACTCTTCGTTCATGGAGAGCAAGCTTTAAAAGACGCCTTAAAAATTTCACAAGCTCTATTTTCTGGAGATATTAAAACATTAAATGCTTCAGAAATTGAACAAGGTTTTAAAAATATGCCTACATTTGAAACGACTACACCTAATGCTAATTTCGCAGAGTGGTTAGTTGATATTGGTATCGAACCTAGTCGTCGTCAATCACGTGAAGATATTAAAAATGGTGCGATTACCTTGAATGGTGAAAAAATAACCGATATTGACTTTACTATTACAGGTGAATATTCTTTTGAAGAAAAATTTATTATTATTCGTCGTGGTAAAAAGCATTACTTCTTAATAAAATTAGTGAAATAAAGATTATAGAACTACCCTCAAAATAATTTAAACGAGATGGATTGATTCCACAAACAATCAGTTCATCTCGTTATTTTTAATTTCTTTACAAACGTATATAATCCTTATTCTGTATGATATATATTCTTCATTTAACTGATCTTTATCTTTGTTCTTCATTGACGACATGTGTGAACAACTTTATAATAAAGAAAAAAACTAGAGAGGCTTGCATCGTGGACTATAAAAAAATTGCAGATATAGCATTATTAGCTGGAAAAATCATGTTAGAGAGCAATGCTGAAACATATCGTGTTGAAGAAACAGTCGAACATATTTTAAAACTGTCGTTATTAGAACATACTGAAGCATTTGTTCTACCTACTGGCATTATGATTACATTAGATGATACAAGTATTAAGGCTATCTCATTGATACATAGGGTGAAAACAAGAACAACTGATTTAAGGAAAATCCATAAAGTAAACGATATTTCTAGAAATTTATGTGCAAATAGATTATCAATCGAGGATGCTTATGAACAATTAACAACACTTGATGAACAAGAATATAGTCAGTTATCAATAGATATTGCAACATTAATTTTAGCCATTGGATTTACTATTATGTTAGGTGGAAATATATATGACAGTACTGTAACATTATTAAATGCAATTTTTCTTGTTCTTATTTTTAGAGTGGGGCGTTTTTTAAAATCTACAACTTTTTTCTCAAACGTGATCGCCTCTATTATTGCCGCAATTATTGGGACTATTTTCGTGAAACAATTTCCTCATCATTTGTCATTAGACGCCATCATGGTAGGTAGTATCATGCCAATGGTACCAGGAACAATTATTACAAATGCCATTCGAGATACATTCCACGGTGATTATTTATCTGGCTTTGCAAGATGTGCAGAAGCTGTTATCATTGCTCTTTCTATTGCGTTAGGAGTAGCCGTAGGGCTTATTTTATCAGGAGGAGGGAACTTAATTTCATGATGTCGTTAATTGTTGCGATTATATCGTCCTTTGTTGCTGTATATGCGGGAGCTATCATGATTAATGCTCCTAAAAAATTTCTTATCCCTGCAGGAATAGGTGGACTTATTTGTTGGATTGCATATTTTTTATTACTCCCAATAACTGGTATGCTAGCCAACTTCTATGCCAGTTTACTCGTTGCACTATACAGTCAACTCATGGCTCGTGTTTACAAAACACCTGTAACAATGTTTTTTATTCCGGGTTTTTTACCAATAGTACCTGGACTAGCTATTTTTAGATGTGTTTATTTTTACATCAGTGGAAATGCTATAAAATTTAATCAATATTTATCAGAAACCATTCAAATTGCGACGTTAATTGCTTTAGCTATTTTTATTATTGATGCATTATTCAAATCAAATAAACGTATTGTTAGTCTATATAAAAAACAAAAAAAATAGGCTCTTCGTCAAATCTTATTGGTGGGACTCTACTTCCTCTAATAAGATTGATTATAGAACCAAAAATAACCGTATGCACGGTTATTTTTCAGACTGTTGACAAATTAAAATGTCGACAGTCTTTTTTCGTATCAGACGTTAAGTTGTACGGCTTACCACGATGTACACGATACATCGCTCGTTCTCTACTACGTGCGAGAACGAAGCCATTCGTACCACAACGTCTGATACGATAATAACGCTTAAAAGTGGTATAATAGAGATAAGAAAAAGGAGGGAAAAATCTATGTTTTATAAAGAAACTCACCCAAATGATGAAATCATATTAAACACATTGTCCGAATTAGTACCAAAAGACCATTTACTACGTAAAATTGATAAATCAATTGATTTCAACTTTATTTATGAGATTACTTCTCCCTATTATAGTCATACCAACGGTCGCAATAGTTTAGACCCTGTTGTTTTATTTAAATTGGTCTTTTTAAAAGATATTTATGGCATTAAATCCATGCGAGAAACCATTAAACGTGTCGAAACGGATGTAGCGTTTAGATGGTTTTTAAACCTCCCTTTCTCTAAACCTACCCCACATTATTCTACTTTCTCTCAAAATTATATTCGCCGTTTTCAAGGTAC
>NZ_WNJY01000029.1:0-22969 GCF_010892355.1 Granulicatella sp. zg-ZJ
TTAATAATTCTAAGTCAATAACCCGAATATCTACCTCTTTTTCTCTCACTAAATAGCGCCACTGTTCAAGAATCTCATCATAATTTCTTCCTAAACGATCAATCGATTTAATCACAATTTCATCTCCCTTTTTTACACGTTTTATCATACGTTTGTAAGCTACTCGATTGAAATCTCTCCCTGACATTTTATCAATATAAATCTGTTTTTGTGCAATCCCTTCTTTGTACATAGCTGTTAACTGACGATCAATGTTTTGTTCCTTTGTCGACACACGAATATACCCGTATTTCATAGTTAGTCCTCCTATTGTTTTTTTACTATTATCTCAAAGCAAAAACAAGATAAAAAAATAAAAAACAAAAATAAACGAACACTATAAAAATCCTGTTTCATCACGACATCAATGTGATAACAAAAGACAATTAAATTTATCTATTTTTATGTTTAGAGTTACTGTTTTTATAAAGGCACGGTTTTATTATTTAGTACATTCTCATTCAAAAACGATACATTAATAAGCTTTGTTTAGCTAACATTTTAAGTTGGTGTCCTCAAATATTAGAAAAGTTTTCTTTAAACACACGAACGTTATCTGATAAAAAATTATTGGATTTATGTTTCTATTTAAATGTCCCTATATTTGAAAAAAGAAACAAAATATGCACCAGTATTGTTGTAAAAGTAAAATTCAGTTTCTATACAGAAAAAAGAAAACATAACGAGTATTCTTATGGATACAATGAATAGTATACCCATATCTTTCATTTAAAAAGATATGTTGCGAATAAATATACTGATTTAGTTGCAAAATGGTTCGGTAGAAAAGTTAGCGAAATATAGTTTTATAAAATGTTTATGAATTTTTATATAAAAACAATTTTCAAAAACAGATATTTCTTATCTTTTCATTTTGAAAATATACAAAATATTGTATAAATAAACAGAATACTTTATTTCATAAGAAATAATAGTGTTTAAAACACAAATTACAATAGTAAGTTAGCCACCTCAGAAAGTTTCGTAAATTTTCAAATCAATTAACTAAATTTTCATTTTTGTGCTATACTGTCTTAAAAGAATTAAATTGATGCTTAATGCTTGCTATCCAAATCATTCTTTTGTAGCAAGCACAGTAAGTGTACGGACACTTACGAAAAAATTGATGAAGCAGACCTTCGGGAACTGCTTCTTTTTTTATCAATTTTTAGCTTGTTAGGGAGAACCCTAAGACCCCGAAATACATCTAAAGGAGGAACTATTTATGGCAAATAGAATACGAAATGAAAGACTTGAAATTAAACTAACAAAAGAAGAAAAGGCTCTTTTTGAGGAGAAAAGAAAACTTGCTAAGTGCAGAAATATGAGCCATTTTATACGCAAATGTGTTTTGGAAAAGGAGATTTATCAAGTAGATTTAGAACCTTTCCGAGATTTACAAGGTTTACTTTCCAATAGTACAAACAACATCAATCAGATTGCCAAGCGAGTAAATTCGACCGGTGTAATCTACAAAGAGGACATCGATGATATAAAAAATGCGATTGAACATTTCTCAAAAGAGCTATGGCAAATTCATTCACTGCTGCTTAACAGGACTTCCGGAGGTGATTAGTTTTTATGGCTATTACAAAAATACACCCAATAAAATCGACCCTTAATCTTGCTATCGAGTACATTGTAAATGGAGATAAAACAGACGAGCAGCTTTTAATCAGCACTCATAAATGCCACGAATCAACTGCTCACACTCAGTTTTTAAGGACACGAAATGATGCAGGAACAAAAGAACTGTTCTTGCAAGACATCTCATTCAATCCTTTTTACCGGGAGAAACTACGCCTGAAATGGCACACCAAATCGGTATGGAGCTATGTAAAAAGATACTCAAAGACGAGTACGAATTTGTCTTATCTACTCACATAGATAAGGGGCATATTCACAATCACATCATCTTTAATAATGTAAATATGGTAACAGGTAGGTGCTACCAGTCTAATAAAAAAAGCTACCATAAAATCCGTTATCAAAGCGATAGGCTATGCAAAGAAAATAACCTATCCGTCATTGACGAGTTTTACGAAAGCTATAAAAAAATATAAGACTAACAGCAAGTCTTGGTATGAAAACGAACAGGCAAAGCGTGGTACTTCTTGGAAAAGCAGTCTTCAATTTGACATTGACAGAATGATAAAACAGTCTAAGGATTGAGATGAGTTTCTAAAAAAGATGGCTGATCTTGACTATGAAATTAAGTATAGCAAACACATTGCTTTTAAGCCGAAAGATAAGCCAAGATTTACAAGAACTAAAACAATCGGAGAAGATTATACTGAAGAAAGATTAAAAGAACGCATCGCAGAAAGAGTATCTATTAAAACTCCTGCTGTCAAAAAACACATCGGCAAGGTTATTGATATGAACACCAATATAAAAGTAAAAGAAAGCAAAGGCTATGAATATTGGGCAACCAAACATAACCTTAATACAATGGCTGAGTCTGTCATCTATATCAGAGAACATGGCATTAAATCCGTTAAACAGCTTGATGAGTATATCCAACAAGCAGCCGACAAAAGACAAAATATACAAGAAAAAATCAAGGCTATTGATAAGAAAATGCAGGAGCTTTCTGTAATTATGGAGCAAGTTCACATTGTCAAAAAATATAGGGAACACTATAAAATATATAAGGCTAATCCATCTGATAAGGCTTTTTTTGAAGAATACAAAGCTCAGATTACACTATATGAAAATGCCCTTTCAGAGCTTAAAAAATCATATTCCAAGTTGCCAAATTCTAAGGGTATTTTAGATAGACTTGATAAATTACAAGAAAAAAAGAATACCCTTATGCAAGAGTATTCTTCGTCAAAATCTACTATGAACGAGCTTTACAAGATACGAAAAAATTATGGAATTTATATGGGTAAGGAGATGGAGAGATAGGCTTTTAAATCTTCTTATTGCTTTAATAGAAATTTATGAACAGCTTCTAATGTAAATGCGTATGATAAAATTGACAAAAATATTACTATAATGCTAAGGAACATAACCGATTCAAATTGTTTTGTTTTAGCGATGAAACGACGAACTGATTGTATCGGTTTTTTCTTTTTTCTATCAATATAAACACTTATTACTCTAAGCAATAATATATAAGATATTAACTGTTGAATTATTCCTATAAATACGCCAAAAATTTTATATACCGATGCAAAAAGATTTCTTCCATCTGTTATTGTTGCACTCATTGTTGTCGCCATTTCTCTAAGATTAAGTCCATAATATAAGGTCAATGCAGAAACAACTATTAAAACTGCGATGAATTTAACTGTAACTTTTTGAACTTCTTGACTAATAGATATAACAAATAAAAATAATATACATATTATCAGTGGGATAAGTCCAAACCACTTTAAAAACAAAGAAATATAATCTACATATTCTTTAAAAAAACTAACTACTATAGAAGCTACAAACACTCCTGCAATGATTAGCAAAAAAAAATCATTGTCATTAGAATTTTCACTTCTAACATTTTCAGCTCGTCTTATTGTAGTGTAATGATAATCTGGAGATTCAATAAAAGTGGTTTTAGTAGATATTTCTATCTTCGTATTAAACAATTTTAATATGATATTTTTAATTTTAGAAGTTAAAAATTTAACTTTGTTAACAAGTTTTATTATAAGTAAAATTAAAAATGATGCTATTAGTCCCTTGATAATATCTTCAGGTATTGCTTTTACCAATCTCCATAACCAATATATAATTGTATCAGGCATAGTCATCACTCCCCCTAATCCTTTTCTAATATCATATCTAATAATTTATATCCCAATGCAGTAATCCTAAATTTCTCAATGCCTCCATTAGCTTGAATCGGTATGTTGCCAAAATACATTGCTGATGTTTCTTGATGAAATCCCTCACAACAATATAATCTAAATAAATTAAGCATTGCCAATTCATATTCTTCTTTAGACAAACAAAGATGTTCTCGTACAACATTGCCATCTACGTACGAATTTTTGTTATACCTAAGATTATTTCTATCTAAACTGGTATGAATTGCTGATAAAATACGAATTTCATTTTTAGATAGATTTTTTAATATTTCTATAAACACCATTGCTATGTCTGTACGATTTTCAGCAAACTACCAATTAGAAAGAAGATTAGCCCACAAATCTTGCACTTCATCCTCTTCTTCCATAAAAGCATTACCTAATATTTCAAATAAAAATTTTGGTGGCAATGGTGTTTCTTTGCCAATTGAACTTCTTTTCGTTTTTTTCTGATCATATTTGTCAAAAAACTTTACAGCATTATTCCATCTGTAATAATTCAGTTTATCTAATAAAACATCTCCAATTTTTGCTAAAACTCTATTATTACTATTCTGTATCCTAAGCTTCCCTCCTATACCACAACTGTTAATTTCTATTTCATATATCTTATCTTGATTCTCCATATCTCTTCACCTCTTATACTTACTATAATTTTTATAAATATTCCATACCATTCCATTTACTGTCGATAGTGCAAAAAAACAAATACTATTCCCACTTAATTTCTTCATTAACTTTTTGGTGAATATCTACTCTATTAACAACATCGATTACATTTACTAACCAACCATTTAATGTACAACTTCTGATAAATTCATCAATTCTATTAACTCCATTCATTTCTTTGAGTGTTACAACAACACCAAACCTAACTCCTATACCATCTTGAGGAGCTAATCGGTTATTTGTCTTTACTTCCATACCCCAGTTTTTATTTCTATAAGAGTCTTTTGGTATCATTCTTTTTGTAGCACTCTCTGCGATATACTTTACATTATCCCATTTTCTAAACTGCTTTCTGGCTTCACCTTCCAAAAGATAATTTCTTTCTCCCTCTGAGGTGTCTTCTGTATTCTGTTTATCCCCCTTAATATCCTTGATTTTTTTATCATCCCCTATTCTCCCAAAATGTAAATTTAATTCCGTATTTGTATAATCCACACCTTGCAATCTATCACACAATGGAAAATAACACATAGTAGCCTTTGCAATATATGGATACTTGTTATCCTTTAGAGGCACTGGAAAATCGTAGCTATAAGTATTCCATTTTTCACTAACGTCTGATACCACAAATTTTATTTCATCATCTTTTGTTTGAATAATATCGTTTATATGAATTGGTACAACTCCATGCCCATATAAAGCAACTTCCTCAGGAGTCGGTTTTTCATCCCAACCTCTTGCAGCGTCAATAATCATGGCTTTTGCAACTTCTCTATTAAGTCCCAACACATCAATTAAATAAGATAATTTTCTCGCAATCCAAGGCGCAGCATAAGAAGTACCAGCAACACTCGCAGCCCCTAAAGGTTCACAAACCCTAATGTACTCTTCTTCACTGCCACCATAATAGCTCACATCAGGCTTTGCAAAGAAAGATAATACTAATCCTTTACGAGCATATTTAGTAGACAGCCCATTCTTACTAACTGAATTTACAACTATACTATTAACAGAATCTGCCGGAGATCCTATTTTTACTATATCTGCACTTGGTTTATTTGTTCCTGCCACAACAAATATTACATTGTTTTCAAACTGAATTTTATCTAATGTTGCAGCTTCAGCAGAAATAAAGTTGTCATTAATTTCCTGATTACTACCAAGTGAAATATTCCAGACTTTTATATCTGAATTGTTTACTACAATACTCTTTATTTTCTTTATTATTGAAAATGAAGAAAATTCAGCACCTACCGCTACTCCAAAATGCCTAACCTTAAATCTTCCGCAGCCATCGTCCAGCCAAGGATTTAATCTTGCTCCATCAACGATAATGGAAGATACTGCTGTCCCATGATTATAATCTTTTGGATTTTTTGGTATATCTTCTGAGACCATATCATGATATTCAACCCAATCACTAAAATAAACACTTTCATCAAATAAGGTATCTATCACACCAATTGTTGGTTCAATAGTTGGGGATGATATAGTTACCATTTTTGTTTGATACTCATTTATAAAATCATCAGGTGATAAACTTGACAAATCAACGGTTGCCATTGAAACAAGATAAGGTGCTTTTACGAAAAGTAGTTCTATCTGCTTTTCGTCTAAGTAAACAGTTTGATTATCTAAAATTCTGCTACTTAAAATATCTATCCCTAATCTTTCAAATAATAATTTTGTATCTTTTCTTACATCATACAAAGTTATAATACTTTGTTTTACATCTATCGTAGGTAACTCTACCTCAAAAGAATCAATATACGATACATCTGCAATCACCTGTTTAAATGTAGACATACTTACAGAAAGGTTTTTAAAAACTTCTGAATTAACAATACTTTTGTCTTCAAATTTGCTCTTGCTGATATTTCCTTCAAATTTTTGAGATAATATATTTGAAGTATTTACAATTAACTCTATGCTTTTAGTTAAATCATCCTCATCAAGAAAATACGTTATTATATGCTTACTCTTATCTAAATTAAATTTTGCACCAACAATTGCATCATTAGAAGTCGTCCCTTTAAAAAGTCCTGCAATTCGATTACTTTTCGCAACAATTTTATTATAATAAACACTAATTAAAATTCCTTCAAATGGTTTTGTTTCTTTATCCCAAAATTCTTTAATTTGGCTTAACTGAGATTTTAACCTTAACAAATGCTGTGTGCTAACATCATTTTTTCCATTCATGGCTATACCACCGCCATTAACATTTCTACGTGCTTGTACAAAGCGTTTCCCTTTTAATTCCAAAACATTATTCACTATCTACTTCCTCCTTTTTCAGCTTTCTTGATACAGCACTTTTAGACTCCCCTTTTAACTTTTCTATTTCTCTTACAGTAAATCCTTCTTCATGAAGTTGGCTTATGTCCTTTTGATCCAGGTTTCCTATCAAACTATTGTACAATCTTTTCAAATAATCATACTCAGAACCAACATCACTAAATGCAAGTGATGTTTTTATAATGTTTTTTAATTCTCCGGGATAAGGTATTTTCTTTGCTATCCTCAATATTTTTTTAAATAATCTTGTATCCTTGGATATTCCTTTAAAATTCTTGATAAATGAAGAAAAATAATATTCAGCAACTTCTATTAAATCCTCATCACTATACCTATTGAAATTAATAACAGCATCAAATCTCCTAATTAATGCTTTATCAAAATTTGAATATAGATTAGTTGTTGCAATAAGTACAATCTCTTTATTAAGGTCTGTCAATCTATCTAATTCTCTTAAAATTGTGGATGTTACTCTTCCCATCTCTCTAATATCATTAGAATTAATTCTATTCAATGCAATAACATCAATTTCATCAAATAAAAGCACAACCTTATTTGCATTTGGAAGCATATTTATTTCTCTAAATACTTCTATTATGTTTTTATTACTCTGTCCCAACTTGCTCTCTATCAAGTTTTCAAAATCCACCCTAAAAAGAGATCTATCCAATAATCTTGCAACATTTTTAGCTGCTTCTGTTTTTCCACTTCCCGGTAATCCTTCAAATAAAAATTTATTAATACCAAGATTATGGTTTACAGCGTTAATAATACCTTTTATATCTTCTGTTATTTCAAGTGGTAAATTTAAAGCCTCTAAATTTCTTATTTCTACTTGTTTTAAAAACTCACTTTCAAAATCACTACTTTGTGGTGAATATAAATTTGATTCAGATATTAACCCCATAATATATTCGGATAACTGATAATCTCCTATGCTATCAAAATATCTTGCTATTGCTATTGCCTCATTTCTAAAGGAATTTTCATTCCTTTCCACATGGTATTTTATTAAATTCAAAACATTTTGTTTTTTCATATTGCCATACCTCCTATTTTTTTATTATTATATCATAAATCGGGACATGTTTCTATATTTATGGGACAAATATTCAAATTTTAATTTCTACATCAAAGGTTATATTAGCGATCCTTCATGATTAAAAAAAGCCGGTGCAGTCCTAAGACCACACCGACCATATATTTATCTCTCAGCTTCTTTTGATGCTTCTTTCTTTTCTCTAGGCTTTTCCTTATTATCTTCAGCCTGATATTTCTTGATAGCTCCAAGAACAGATTCTTTCTTTTCTTCCTGTCTTTTCATTTGTTCTTTTGCCTTTAAGAGCTTTGAAGAAAGTATCTTGATGTTAGTATGTTCCTTACCGTTATCATCAATGGAAGTTCTAATCTGTCCAAAAAGCTTCACAAAATCTCCCTGCTTAAAATCCTTTGGAATATCACTCTTTTCTCCATAAGCGGATCAATTATGATATACCTTATTTTCCTCATCATCTTTAGATACAACAGAGAAATTTGCCACCTTAAAGGCTTCTCCATTCTTGTTTTCTCTTTCAACTACATCGACCTTGCCGACAACATTTCCAACTATATTTATAAGGTTATCTTGTTCTTCCTGAACATAAGGCAGATCTTTTATCTGTCCCTGTTCTCTTAAATCTTCAATCATATAGTCAAATTCCTCGTGCAGTAAATTAACGGTGTCATTGTCCATATAAGCCTCATAGAGCTTGTCTAAAGCACTTTCATCGTTGATACCTTTTTCCATGCTGATAACCGCCTTAACAAAGTCATTGTGATTATCATTGACCATATCTTCAATTCTATCTCTCATTGTTTTGTAATCCATGTTTTTATCTCCTTTCATGGTAAAAGGGAGGTTGCCCTCCCGTTATCGTACATATTCCTGTTCTTTTGTAATTTGTTTTTCCTCTGTCTTGCTCTCATTTTGATAAGCTCTTATCTGACCTAAAATAGATGGCTTATCACCCGTTTTCTGTGTGGCTTCCTCTTTGGTATACAGATTGTCCTCCACATCATAAGTTGACTCAAAATAGTCGCTGTCCTTAAAGTCATTGTCATATCTGTCAGTAATTCCATCATTATCAAGGTCTTTAGAAAGTAGATCATAAAAGTTACCTTCATCATCAATGTCAAGTCCAAGTGCTGCTCTTAAATCTTCAGAATCCACATAGACTAAATCTTCAAAAGAAGATAGCTCAATCTCATTTTTTATGTTCTTTAGAGTTTCATTTTCTCCCTTGTTCTCATAATCAAAACTCTCTGTTTTTATTGGTATATCATCAATATACTGTGTCCATGTATTATCCTCTAAATTAAGCTCATACTGAATACCATGTCTTTCATCTGGCGTATTCGTATAGGCAATGCCTATGTGCTTCAAATCAGGATACAAGGTGTTAAAGTCATCATAACTATGATTTTCTTTGTACTCTCTGTTACAGAAATCAATAATTGCTCTTTTTACATCTTCTACAAGTGGATTATCATTTCTCTTTTCTTCAACATCTCCAATGTCAAGCAGCTTATTCAGTTCTGCCAAGCGAAGTACCTTACTCTTTAATTCATCAGCTTTTTCAAACGGATTTTTTAATTCCTCTTTGGCATTTTCAAGCTGCTTTTTTGTGCTGATGAGCTTTTCTTCAAGCCTCTTTAATTTCTCAGGCATTTTCTCAAGAGCGTTATCCAGTCTTGTAATGTTACCGTCCGCACTCGTTCCAAGCTCTCCTGAATGCTTTGTAGCACCATTTAAACTAAAGTCATGGGCATTGGTAAAAAAGTTGTAGCTTACCTCTAAATCTATATTTCTGTACTTGCCGATAATCTTGCTTCCATTGATTTTCACTTTGGAAATGGCTTCAAGCAGCTTTTCTCCAGCTAACTTCTTATCGGTAATCTTTTCTCCAAAAAGGGTAATGGAAGTAAACTTTTCTTCTCCTTCCTCTTTAGGTTCAACTTCCGATATATCTTTCCTTACAGCTTCTATTAGCTTTTCCGTTCTTGCAATTTCTTCCGGATAGTTTTTCGCTACCTTATTCTAATCTGTAACGATTGGACTTATAGTTTGATTCCAACATCTTCAGCTTCGTAACCTCGTTATCCAAATCCATCTTTTCTTTAATCTTAGGATCACCTGTAGCAAGAGCTTTAATCTCTGCATAGTTTAAACTGCTTTCATCTACATCTTCCGCCACACGAGCAGGAGTCTTTGAAGTCATAATCTGTGAAATAAATTTCTGTTTGTTTTCTATCGTCTGACACAAATAGGCATAAAATGTGTTCTCTGTAACATAACGATAGATATTTACTTTCTCATTTTCGTTACCCTGTCTTACAATTCTACCCGCACGCTGTAGGCTAAGTACCCAGCGCCTTACCGTATTACTACGGCAGGTTTCCAAATACTCGCCCCCGAACCGTACGTACACCTTTCAATGTATACGGCTCTCCATTTATAAACTCAATCTAACTTGCCATGATGTAATTTCTTATGGCAATCTTTACACAGTGCTATTGTTTTCCGTTGTCTAGAAATCATCAAACGTTCCCAAAAAGTCTTTCTCTTTAAATCCTTGAGTTTTCTCACATGATGAATTTCAATGGGACTATTGGTAACTTGACAGTACTCACAACGATTTGCTTTTAATCTATCAATTAAATTGGTTCGGCTAAAATATTTTGCCGTGTTTGGTAAATTATCATTTTCTAGGAAAGATTTCTTTTGACGTTTAAAGCCTCCATTATAGAAATAACGGATCATTGTATCTCCTTTACGTCCAATATACTGTATCCTAAACTGACCATCCTTTTTATATTTTCGGATGATGTTAGATTTAGTCGTACGATATTTAGTCGCATAGGTCTTATACATGCTATATTCCATAATGTACTTAAAGCGATGAAGAATAGAACTATTATTGGCGATGCGATAATAGTTATAAAAACCTCTTATTTCCGCATTAAAGCGTTCTAAAATCTCTAAATCATCACAATCTTTCATAAAATAACGAGCTGTTGGTTTCCAAACTTCGTGACCTCTATGATAAGTCATTTTCATAGCCCCATAGGACAGTAATCTATCTCGAATCGTTTCAATAGAAACCTCTAAAACCAATCTACCTGTATAATTTCTGACCAATCGTCCTGCCGAATCACGTTTGGCTAAATTGGATTGGCGAATGTATAAGTGATAACCTAAAAACTTAGCTTTATCTCTTGCATTGGTAATCAGGGTCTTCTCTTCAGAGAGTTCCAATCTGAGAACTGTTTCCAAATAGTCCTTAATGTCTGCTTTAATGCGGCGAGCATCCTCTTTACTTCCAATCACACCACAAATAAAATCATCTGCGTATCGGGTATAGGTTAGCCGCTTAAAACTACTATCCATAGGGTCGCTGTGAGGAATCAATACTCTTTCTTTTTCTAATTGACGGATACGTTGAATGGCTTTTAGGCGTTGATTTTCCGTTGAAGCACACTTTAGTGTTCTTCTTGCTTTCCCCAATGCAATCTCGTTTTGGCGATATTCTGGGGTGCGTTTACGGTATTTCCCTTCACAGAAGTTCTTCACATAATCTGTCATATATTTATCAAACTTATCCAAATAGATATTGGCTAGAATTGGACTGATTATTCCTCCTTGTGGAGTTCCTGAGTAGGTTTTGTAGAATTTCCAATCTTCCACATATCCTGCATTGAGAAATTTACGAATCAGGCGTAAGAAACGCTCATCCGTAATTCTTTCTCGTAGAATTTGAATCATCACATCGTGGTTGATATTATCAAAAAACGATTTTATATCTCCTTCAATAAACCACTTTACTCCTGTATAGGTTTTCTGAATTTGAGTAAGTGCTGAATGACAGCTTTTATTCGGACGAAAACCATGGGAAGAGGATTCAAATTGTCCCTCGTAGATGGCTTCCAAAATGATTTTGATAACCTGTTGTAAGAGCTTATCATCAAATGATGGAATACCTAGTGGGCGTAGCTTCCCATTCTTTTTAGGAATATAGGTTCGTCTTGATGGATGTGGCTGATAGGATTCATCTTTCAGGGAATCAATCAATTGGTCAATTCTAGCGATGCTCATACCATCAATCGTCAACTCATCTACTCCAGGTGTCATGTGTCCTGGGTTAGCGTAAATCGTTTGATAGGCAACTAAGTACATTTCTTTGTTGTAAAGTAAGCGATAAAGTCGCTCAAATCGGTAGTTTTTATCTTTACTGTGTTTTGTTAGATTATTTAACACATTTTGAGGATTTCTCATGGTGTCTCACACACCTTCCTTTCCATTATGTTAATGTTATAAACTGTTCCCCTTCGCCATGTACGTGCCATTAACACGCTCGGACTACTATGGAAACTCCGTTACCTTATCAAATATTCATAAACCTGATGTTTAATAGCTTTTACAAGCATTTTGACTTAGGTAATCTCCGTTTAGCTGGTATAGTAACATAGCTTGATAATTTCATCGGATAGGACGTTCATCTGTTTTCATTTACTATGAATACGCTATGGAATCCCTTTGCTTCACTACCTCGAACAGTGATAATGAAGTTCCATAGTATGAGGATTTTAGTTATCTTACCTCACAGTCCCGACACAGACCATTTAGACTATCCTTCAATCAGTTTAGATTTTATCCTTATAATTATCTCAGTAACAACTGTTACATTGTCATCTCTTCACTCAGTCGTGATGTGATAACTCATCAACTTATGAGTTTCCCAACGTGCTTTGTTCCCTGATATTTGGTTTCCCTCACAGGTCAGTTGGGTGATGATAGGCATTAAGGTCACGCCTACTACTTTGCCAAAAGTAGATTTACTATACCGCCTTTACGGACGCACGTTCTAAGTCAGAGGGTCTCCAAGGAACATCCACATCATGTAATGCAATTAGTTTATCTTGTACATTTGTACCTGCTCCCATTTTTTGTGTTGACCCAAGTAATACTCTTACTTCTCCTTTTTTTACTTTCGCAAACAATTCATCTTTTTGTTTTTCATTATTAGCGTCATGTATAAAAGCAATTTCTGTTTCCGGTACTCCTAGATTAACTAGCTTATTTTTAATATCATTATAAATATTAAATTCACCATATCCTTTAGGTGTAGACATGTCAGAAAACACAAGTTGTGTTGATTTCTTTTCTTTTGTTTTATCCCAAATACTAAAAATATTTTTTACACATACATTCACTTTAGAATTTTCATCATCAGGTAGTAATGGATTAATTAATCTTTGATCTAATGCTAATTTCTTACCATCATTAGTTATTTTAAGCATATTATCTTCTTCAGGTTCTACTCTTTTATCACGAACTTTATCAGCTCTTTCAGATAATGATTTTAGTATTTCTTTTTGTTCTTCAGTAGGTTTAGTTACAATTGTTTCATAATGTGCTGTTGGTGTAGGTAAGTTTAACATATCAGCAGTTTTTATATCTGCTACATCTTTAAACATACTCATTAATTCAGGAAGATTATAAAACTTAGAAAATCTTGTTTTAATTCGGTATTTATCTCCCTCAGGTGCTAATTCAATTGCACTAACTGTTTCACCAAATGTTGATGCCCAAGAATCAAAATGTTGTAGTCCTTTTTGTTGTAATTCATCATACTGCAAATACCTTTGCATTGTATATAATTCCGTCATGGAATTACTAACAGGTGTACCTGTGGCAAACACAATTCCTTTTCCATTTGTCATTTCATCCATGTATCTACATTTCATAAACATATCGGAGGACTTAAAGGCTTCACTTTGACCGATTCCTGCAACATTACGCATTTTTGTATAAAGATAAAGATTTTTGTAGTTGTGTGCTTCATCAACAAAGAGCTTATCAACTCCTAATTCCTCAAAGGTAATGACATCATCTTTCTTAAAATCGTCATTTAATTTCTCGAGCCTTGTTTCCAGTTTCTTCTTCGTCTTTTCAAGCTGCTTTACCGTAAAGTTCTGATTTCTATCATGCTTATATTCCTCAACATAGTTAATGATTTCATCAATCTGATCCTGAATATGCTTCTCTTGATATTCCTTAGACATAGGGATTTTTTCAAACTGCGTATGCCCGATAACAACGGCATCATATTCCCCTGTGGCAATCTTCCCGATAAATCTCTTTCTGTTTTTTGGCTCAAAGTCTTTCTTATCAGCCACCATAATGTTCGCAGACGGATAGAGCTGCATAAACTCACGACCGATTTGTCCTGTTAAGTGATTGGGTACAACAAACAAGGACTTACTACACATTCCAAGTCTTTTAGATTCCATTGCAGAAGCTACCATCTCAAAAGTCTTTCCACTACCCACGACATGAGCAAGCAGGGTATTTCCTCCGTAAAGACTTCGTGCGATAGCGCTTCTCTGATGAGGTCTAAGTTCTATTTTAGTATTCATTCCCTCAAAAGAAAGATTACTTCCGTCATATTCTCTGTTTCTTATCGAGTTAAAACGCTCATTATACAGTTTTACAAGGCGGTTTCTTCTTTCCTGATCGTTAAATATCCAGTTCTTAAATTCTTCTTTTAATAACTCCTGCTTTTGTCCTGCAAGCATGGTTTCTTTTTTATTTAGGACAGAAGTTTTAGAACCGTCCGGATTTACAATCTGGTCAAATACCTTTGTTTCTTTAAGGTTTAGAGCATCTTCAATCAGCTTATAGGCATTTACCCTTGATGTACCATAGGTCATTTCAGCGAGGTCATTTCCTCTATCCCTACTTTTACCTTCTACATTCCATTCACTTGTCAGGTTTGAAAACTTAACCTTAATATCCCATCTTGCATATCCCGGGGTTTTCAGCGTTTCAAAGATATATTTCTCAATATCTTTAATCGGTATCCAAGTTGCACCAAGACGCACATTGATTTCACTTGCTTCAAGCTCCTTTGGGAGAACTTTCATAAGCTCAGCCTTTTGGTATTCCGAACGATTCATCTCATAGCTAATCAGTTCTTTTTCTTTACCATCTTCTGCATAGCCAAGATGGGGGAGTTCTCTTTCCGTTTGTCTTAGCTTTGCAAAGTAGCTGTCTACGATGGCAATCTTATCCCTGATATTTCCTGATAGGTACTCATCTTTTGTTACATAGCCATACTTATAGGAGTTGCTATCATTGGCACAAGCAAAAGGTAAATCTCCATCTTCCAAGTTAAAAGACAGTGGTCTATAAAAGTTTTGTTCCTCTCTGATATTTAGATAAATCTCTCCCCTAAGTTCCTCAATCAAAGTCGGTCTGTCTTTACCTGTCAGGCTTTCCATATAGTCAAAGTCTACATATCCTTTTTCAGATACCGATAAAACAAGGGCTTCTAAAGAAGTATCAACATGATCTATGACTTTAGCCTTTGTAATAGTTCTTTTGGAGAAAATATCTCCCTTTGCCTTGAAATTTTCTTCTTCATCAAGGATTTCAATGGAGGAAACAAGTGGAAAGTTGCTATCCTCTTTTAAAGCTCTGGTATTGCTTAAATTATTTACAAAGCCATGCTTATTAGAAAAACGATCATAGACTTCATTTAGTTTTTCCTGTGAAGCCTTGATTTCTTCCTCACTAAAATCTTCTTTCTGCTTGTAAATCACATCTTTTAAGGCAGCATTCAGCTCAAGATAATCCTTGATTTTTTCTTTGTTTTTATCCGTTAACTCTTTCTTTACAAATAGGGAGTTTTCTCTGTAATAGACTTCATCATCAATTAAGGTATAAGAGAAGTTCTTTACATCATCCGTTGCCGGGATTGAAGTGATTTCATCATCTAAAAGCTCTATTTCTTCATACTTGGCATCTTTTGAAATTCTTTCTCTTGCAATCTCGATACGATCCTTCAATGAAGCCATATTTAGCTCTGTGCCTAAATAAGCTATCGGCTCACAAGTTAGAGTTTTTCCAAATCTTCCGCTTACTTCACGCATTGAGCCAAGTACCTGTTCAGGATGATCAACAAAGTATTTGTTATATACAAGACCGTTTTCATCTTCCGCAAGGTGTATCCAATCTTCATCACGCTCTAATACGCTATCTCTTTTCTTTAGAAAGATAATATCGCTTGTTACCTCTGTTCCGGCAACACTCTTAAAAGTATCGTTCGGAAGTCTTATCGCTCCTAAAAACTCAGTCCTTGCTGCAAGATAACGTCTGACACTTTCGTCCTTTTTATCCATTGTTCCACTTGATGTGATAAAGGCGATGACGCCGCCGTTTCTGACTTTATCAATAGACTTGGCAAAGAAATAATCGTGGATAAGGAAGTTATTTTTGTTATACTCCCTGTCATTGACCTTATATTCTCCAAAGGGAACATTACCGATAACTGCATCGAAGAAGTTATTGGAAAAGGAAGTTTCTTCAAGTCCTTTAATCTGTATATCACTTTCAGGATATAAAAGTTTTCCAATCCTACCGCTTATAGAGTCAAGCTCTACACCATAAAACTTTGACCTACGCATTTCATCAGGAAGATTTCCTATAAAGTTTCCGATGCCCATTGATAGCTCAAGGATATTTCCGCTCTTAAATCCCATATCTGAAAGTGTCTTATATACGCCGTCAATAACAGTTTTCGGTGTGTAAAAGCTCGTTAGGGTAGATTCTCTTGCAGCTTCATATTCTGCCTGAGATAAGTTTTCCTTTAGAAAGCTCCTCGCTTCTTTCCACTGTCCGCCTTTTTCTTCATCGAATACATCAGCAAGTCCACCCCAGCCTACATACCTTGCTAAAACTTTCTGAGCTGTACTGTCAAGCTCTCTTTGCCCATTCTCCACTCTATTAAGCATGGAAATTGCTTCAAGGTTATTATTTAGCCTTTCACTTGGAGATAACTTTTCAGGTAATGTTTCTTCCGTAATCTTGAAGTTATGAGCTTCTGTTCTCTCTATTTCACTTTCTTTAGCAATAGTTTCAGGCTTTTTATATGTCAGATTTTCAAATACTCTCTCAAGATCGCTTTCAAGACGATAAGGAATTACATCGGAGCCTGTTATCATACCGCCAAGATATTCGGTATTATCCTTAACTGTTACCGTCTTTAAGTTATTTCCCATATCATCAAAGCGTGTGATGGTGTAGTCTTTCCCCTTATAGTTCACTTCATCGCCGATGATAAATTCAGGTCTTTCAAGACTTATTTGTCTTAATAAATCCTCATTATCTGTAAAGGCTACAATCGGGATTTGATGATTACCTTGTCTTACAGGATCAAGCCATAAATCATTTCTTCCTGTAATTTGATTTTTAGAAAGCTCTCTTACTTTGTACTCCACATGATTAAAATAGACGGTATCGCCTTCTTTAACTGCAAACTCATCTGAAAGGCTGTCCTCTTTTTCATTAAGCTCTACTTATTCTTTTTCCTTTAGATAATCAAATAAGGTAGCCTGAAAAGGTTCTGCTTTTATGCTTTTTTCTACTTCTTCAGGTGCTTCAAACTCTGTATTATTCTCCTCAAAACTTAGCTCTCCATTAAAGACATGATGAAGCTCCTGCTCATCCATCTGCTTTTTAAGTTCACTGTCTTTAAGTTCTCTAAAGGTCTTTGGAAAATCCTCTAAAACAAGCCTTTGGACATTTAATTCCTTTAACTCCTCAAGATTAAAATATCCCCATTCAGGTTCTATCCCAAGTACAAGTCCAAAAGCATCTTTACTTTCCCTGTCATATTCCGTCATATACCAAGTCCAGTTAGAACGGAAAGGAATAATATATGCTGCATGAACCTCTTTATCCGCTAAAGCTACATCTTCCTGTGCGTAAAGTTCAGGTACTCTTTCAAGCATTTCATCAGTCATTAAGTTTTCAGGATTATCTTTAGAATAATATTGCGGTGCTTTTGCTTCTTCTATCTCTGACTTACTTTCTATTTTCTTTTCTTCAAGATAAAGATTTTTAGAAAGCAGCTCGTCAATATACTTTGCCATACTTGACCAAGTAAGGAAAACATCATTACAATTATTCTTCTGTAATTTAAGTCCCTTTGCATCGTGCCATTCATCACTTCCCATTGCACCTGATACTGCATGACTTCTACCACCTATGCCATATTCGTCTTTTAGAAAATTAGCTTTTTCCTGCAAAGTATGAGTTTCTTTGAAAAACTTTGTTATTCGCTCTTTTCCTCTATCGACGCCACTTCCTCTTGAAAGATTTTCAAGGACTTCATCTTCTGTAATAAAGGACTTTACTTTTGGAAGCTCTGTTAGATTGGTACTATATTCCTTTCGTGGCAGCTCAAGTTCCTGTAACCTCTTATATAGACTATCTACCTTGTGATAGTGAAACCTTAATACATTTCTCTTTTCTTTGTATCCCCCTAAAAATCTGCCATATTCTTTGATTGTTTCCTTTAAGTATTCAGGATTTTTTAATGCTTCAGACAACCTTTTCGTTTCTTCCGGAAAGCCTCCTCCACTTGTTTTCAATAGTTCAAAATATCCCTGTGCTTGTCCTTCTTCGCTTAAATCATGCGTTAGATACCATAGTGATTCTGAAATCCGATTTCTTTCATAATCAAGAGCCTCAGAAAGATCTACATTTGTAGCAAACTTACCACTATCAAGAAGCTCATTTATTCTACTTGCTGCATCACTCCAGCTTAAAATTTGCGTATCATCTTCTCTTGCAGAAGTTCCATAAGCTAAATGAATGCCTTTATCCGAATACCAGGAAGATACTTCTCTTTCATCAATGTAAAATCCATTTCCTCCTCTAAAGGTATTTTTTAGATAATCTCCCAATTCTTCATTGCTCTTTCCTTTAGAAAACTCAGCGATAACAGGAAGTCTACTTCCATCATGATTTCCTCCGTTAATAAGGATAGTATCTATATCCCTTTCATTAAGCGGAATTGTGAGCCTCATCTGTCCGTAGGTATTTTCAGGTAAAGAAAAAGAAGCCTTTTCAGCCTCTTTTAACTCTACATTAGTATTATCTTTTAAATTTCCACTACTTCCTTGATTGTCATTTCCTTCAGAGCTGAAATCATCGCCCCATACTGTGGATGGTTCTCGTCCTCTATCTTCCACGCCTTCATCAATTTCGGCTTCTCCGTTCTCATAAACTCTATCGCTTGTTTCTGAATATCCATCAGGTGTCCTGTCAGCTTCTTCTCCTTGTATAGATCCACTAACATCTCGAAGTGGCTCTGCTCCTCTCTCTGTGATAAATAATCCAGCCTCATCACTGCGTAGGTCGGATTCGGATACTCCCTTATGAAGTCCATCTGTTCCTCCAAGCTGTTTAGCGTATTCTCCCTGATTTTCTCTATTATCTCGTCCGTACTCTCCATTTCTGAGAACTCGCTCATTTTCATTTCTTTTCTGATCATCTCGTCGAAGTACATTATTATCTCCTTTCTCAATTTCTTCTTTAATCCTATTGTATCCTGCTTCTTTACCTCTTAAAACTTCTTTTTTAAGCTCAAGCTCTTTGCTTCTTTGAATAGTTTCATCAATAATCTTTCCGCTAATATCCGATACGGTTTCACCAAGACTCATTAGGGATATACTGCCAAGTCTTTGAAAATTTTCTCTTAAAAGCTCATTATCCACAGGATAGTCTACCTTAAATCTTGAAGCTACTGCATAACTCGCTGAGTCCCTAACAAATTTGGTAAAGGATATTCTATCCTCATCAGCTATTCTAAGCTCATTCATAAGGCTGTCTATCTTTTCATCACCGTAAAGTTTACTTAAAGAAAAGATATTTTCTAAGGTGCTTTCACTTTCCTCATAGCCCTCTCTTGTTATCATTTCCTTTAAGACATCCCTATGAGCTTCCTTATCATATCTCCAAAGATTGACTTCATTGACCTCCCTGTTTCTTGAAACTGTCTGGCTTATATCAAAAATATATGCCACTTTTTTGTATGTGCCATAGTCCTCTAAAATTGGTATCCCTTTCTGTTCTCGCATAACTGTTCGGTTAAAGCGTTCCCTCCAATAGTCGAACTTGGCACAGGCTGTCGCTTCAGGATTTTTATCATAGATACTTAATTGACTTCTAAAGTCGTATCTTTGATTATTTCCGACAACTTTTAAGAGCTTCAGATACTCTGCTTCACTCTGCAGAATATCTTGATTTATAAGCTCCAAAATGTTATGAAAATCATTTATTCGCATGTTTACCTCCTTCTTTTTTCGGCTCTATAATAAATCGTGTTGGTGAGAATAATCCACCAGCACGATTTTGTATATAAAAGTGGACAAAAAAAGAGAAATACCTGTATGATTAAATCACCACAATTAAACAAGGAGGTATTTCTCATGAATTATTATACAAAAAAATTGTTGACATTAACAGAGTGGTTTAGAAAGAAATTTGATATTTTAAAAACCTATCAGAATAGTATTTATCAAGCTTTTACCATACTACCTTATTCAAACGGTATCACAGAAGCTATCAACAATCATATTAAAGTTATCAAACGCATTGCCTATGGCTATAGACGTTTTTCCTATTTTAGATTACGTATTTTAATCATACAACACCATTCCCAATGGCAGAAAAAGAATGTGAAAAAGGTAGTGAATGGTTAATGCCATTCACTACCAACATACTCACTATTTCTCTCCACCAACACAATTTGACGAAGAGCCAAAATAAAAAGATAGTGACGTAACATTTGTTACATCACTACCTTTTATGAGTCATCAACCCTATTTGACATAGAGCCAATAAATCATTTGATGTCTTGAGAGCTTCGTCTATCAGAATGACGCCAATAGCGTCTCCTACAAAGATGACTACAAAATACTGTACGCCTATCTAAAACACCTTCTAAAGTCTCAACTTTTCTTCCGCACTTCTTGCAAAAAAATTCTCGCTGACTTTTCAACTTAGAAATCATATTATTATCTCCTTTATTTTAAGATATTATGATAAACAAAGTACATAATTTATTTAAATAAATATACTAATAGGTTTCAAAAAATAATTAGATAAAGATTACTTCTTATCTTTTTTTATTCACCAAAAACAACTGATATTAATAGAAGTAGAAATGAAATATCTCGTTTTTTACTTCCTAGTTACATTAACTTTATATGGCAATATCAACTTGATATTTTATATTCGATTTATTCCTTTTCTTCTTCAATTCGTCTTCTTAATGATGCAATCATTAAACCTAATCCCAGTACAGTAGCTCCATAGAATATTGTATTTTGCTCTATTGCTCCTGTTTTTGGTAGTTTTTTGTTTTGATATTCATCTTTATTAGATGAAGTTGTACCTTCTTTGTTACTATCTACATCTATATTAGAGATTGATTTATTGAAGTTAAGTTTATCTTTACCAACTTTATTGTTATCAGGTAAGATTACGCCTAATTCAAATCTTGGCTTATCGTAATTAGGAGTATCTACATTAACTTCGTAGTTACCTTTTGCTATTAACTCTGTATATGGTATTTCTAAGTTATTAACTGTTACTCTGTTGTCACCAAAAATAATCGTTGCACCTGGATTTAAACGTAGTAGCTCTTCTTTTAGTTTATCTTTTGTTGTTTGATCAATGTTATTTGTATCAGATACTCTTATTTTATAAGCTGGTAATATGACAGAAACTTTTGATACCCCTGCTTGTTTTGCTGCTGTTACACCTTCTTTGTCTGTTGCATTACCTACTGCTTCGATCGCTTCAGTTGTAGCTGCATCTACTTCACCCTTAGCTTTGTCTTTTTGTTCGCTGCTTAAGTGTCCATTTTGTTCGATTGCTGCTTTGGCATCTGCTTTTGCTTTTTCTAAATTCCCTACTGCTTCTGCTTTTGCTTTCGCTAACTCGATTTTGCCTAATCCTTCTGTTTGTCCAGCTGTTATTCCTTCGCTATTTGTTGCTTTATTTATTGCATCGATTGCTGCACTTGTCGCATCATCTACTTCTTTTTTAGCTTTTGCTTTCTCTTCTGGACTTAGATTGTCATTTGCTGCTATTGCTGCATTTGCTTCATTTTGGGCTTGGGCTAATGCTGTTACTGCTGCTTGTTTTGATCCTGAATCTGTTGACACTGCGTTTATCGCACTTTCCCCTGCTTGTTTTTTGGAATCTACATCTGCATTTGTTGTTGCTGCTGCTATTTTCGCTTTTGCGTCTTTTGCTGCTGCATCTGTTGCTGCTTTTGCTTCTGCTTTTTCCCCTTCTGTTAGGTTTGAATTGTCAATTGCACTATCTTTTACTCGCTTAGCTTCATCGATCGCTCTTTCTGCCTCTGCTTTTTTAGCTGATGTTTCACTTACTGCTGCTATATTGTTTGCTCCAGTATCGTATGCTCCAGTAATTTCGTTTTCATCAGATATTTTTTCAATCGCTTCTTCTGCAGCTTTTTTAGCTTCTTTTGCTTGGTTTATTGCTTCTACTTTTTCTTCATCAGTTAAGCTTGAGTTGTTGATCGCATTTGTTTTATCAGCTAATTTCTTATCTAGATTTGCTTTTGCTGTTTCTTTTGCTTTTCTTAGGTTTACTTCTGATAGTCCTGCATCTTTTAAGCCAGGTATTGTCGATACATCTGTTGCACTGTTGATGCTGTCTTCTGCTTTCTTAGCTTCTTCTTTTACCTTGTTTTTTAATGCTTCTTTTTGAGAATTATCTAAACCTTGGGCATTATCTATTTCACTATTTGCACTCTCTACTCTTGCTGCTAGGGCTTCGATCGCTTCGGCTTTTGCTTTCGCTAAGTCAACTTTTGGTGTTGCACTAGTTTCTGCTGCTGTTACACCTTCTTTGTCTGTTGCATTACCTACTGCTTCGATCGCTTCAGTTGTAGCTGCATCTACTTCACCCTTAGCTTTGTCTTTTTGTTCGCTGCTTAAGTGTCCATTTTGTTCGATTGCTGCTTTGGCATCTGCTTTTGCTTTTTCTAAATTCCCTACTGCTTCTGCTTTTGCTTTCGCTAACTCGATTTTGCCTAATCCTTCTGTTTGTCCAGCTGTTATTCCTTCGCTATTTGTTGCTTTATTTATTGCATCGATTGCTGCACTTGTCGCATCATCTACTTCTTTTTTAGCTTTTGCTTTCTCTTCTGGACTTAGATTGTCATTTGCTGCTATTGCTGCATTTGCTTCATTTTGGGCTTGGGCTAATGCTGTTACTGCTGCTTGTTTTG
>NZ_WNJY01000002.1:0-129678 GCF_010892355.1 Granulicatella sp. zg-ZJ
TGAGCGTAGCTTTGCAGACTCTAAACAAAATCATGGGTATCGGTTTGCACAATATAGAGGAGTAGCCAAGATGCAGCAGTACACTTGGTTATCTTGTGCTGCCCAAAACATGAAAAAAATGGCAATTTTACTCACGAGAGATAGCCATTTTTTACAATATAGTTCTTTATTTATCATTTTTAAATGCAAAATCCAACGTATTTTTCAAAACTGGAGAAATACGTTGGATTTTTTATCGCTATTGTCAACAGTCTGAAGTGAGTAAATCTGAAAATTTACTCACTCCATTTTAAATTGATATGTTCATTGACTTCTTTGTATGCTTTATCAATTCTTTTTTGTGTTGCTTCATCGAGTATATCTCTATATTTTCCACCTTGGATAAAATCTTGTAAAATATAGGTCGTGTAGTCGTACAAATCATATCCATTCGGAGATTTTCTGCCATTTGGTGTGCGACTTACCCACGTTGGATGTGCCTGTACGGTATCGATAATTGTTTTGTCATTTTCCTTTTTGATTGTCACATCCATTAACAATCCTCGTTCTGTCCATTCATTGTCCAGTGTTTCGATACGCTGATTGGAAATAAAATTACCCATTGAATAAATAATAAATTTTTTATCCCCATTTTTCACAACCGTTTCACTCGGTTCAATCACGTGAGGATGCCCACCAAAGATAATGTCGGCTCCCCAATCAATCATTTTGTGGTATAAAGCAACTTGTTCTGGTGTTGGCTCTAGAGCATACTCGATACCCATTTGAGGCATCACAATCGTTATATCTGCTATTTTTTCTGCTTTTTCAAGATCACGTTTTATTTTTTCTTCGTTTAAATCAGCTAAATAATCGTCATAATCTTTTTGAGAAATCGTCTGTTCAATGCCATTAAATCCATACGCATAACCTAGTATCGCTATTTTAATACCGTTCACTTCTTTGACTAAAATCTCATTTCGACTTCTCTTAGCAAAAACACCAAATGTATCTATTCCTCTTTCATCAAAAGCTTTAACCGTTGATTTAATCCCTTCAATACCTGTATCTAAAATATGATTATGCGCTAAGTCCATCACATGATACCCCGCCCATTTTATCGCATCCGCTGTTTCGATAGGTGCATTAAATGTTGGGTAGCCTGCCAACTCTTTATCCGGAGCAATGGTTCCCTCAAAATCTCCAATGGCTAAATCGGCTTTAGCTAGCCATTCTTTGACATATTTGAAATTTTGTTTAAAATCATATGTTCCATTCTCTTGCAAAGCACTCATATACAATAAATCATGGTACAAAATATCGCCATTTGCCATAATGCGAGCTGTTTGCACGGATGATGTTTTTTGTGTTGTTGTGCTTTCTATATGTGGCTGCTCTTGTGTTTGTGTTGCAGGTGCTTTTAACCAAATATCTTTAAACAAAAAAGCAAATCCTAAAAGACAGCATACAAGAATGCTTAATACGCCAATCATGATACCGGCATGACTTTTTTTGCGATGTCTACTTCTTCTCATTTATATTCCCCCTCTATTACCAAGCATAATTTGGTTCTTCACATGTCATCATAGATTCAAATAATTCGGCTGGTGTAATCGTTTTTAATCCGCCATAAACTTTGTCTTGTTGGTTTGGAGATGGGTCTAAATAATACAAGACATCAATGTCTTTCCCGTCGGGTGTTGTTTTATACCCGATACCAATGACATTGTGTTCACCTTTAGAGCCTGTATACACTTTAGATACATCCATTGTATAGTACATCGGATAACCGTCTTGAATATTTTTCTTCACTCGTTCTTTAAATAGTCGCATTTGTTCTGATTGCGGCGAAGGATTTGTCACTGTTTCTAAACGATACCCCGCCTGATTCCCCGTAGGTACTTCGTATCCAAAAAGATGTTTGTTTAAAATACGAATAGCATCACGGTTATGCGTGCCGAATGGTTCGTATGTTCCCATTTCTTTTGCGAGCGTATATTGATCAACGTCAACATTTCGAGAAGACAGCATCATGCTCACGGTTGTTGGTGCACAATAATTCCATACTTGTTGAATTTGTGGTTTAACACTTAACACTACTTTTTGATTTCCTAGACTTTGTTGTGTGGTTTCTTTTTTAGTTTCTTGTTGTTGACTTTTTGGTTGTGTTGTCATTTGTTGTGAACTCGGCTGAGATGTTGTCTGTTGTGTAGTCACTATTTTTGAGTCCGTTGTCACGACCATTTCTCGTTTTACTTGTACATTTAAAGAACACCCAGCTAGCAGAAGGTATACACCCATAAATAAATATTTTTTCATAAGTTTTCCTCCTTACACATTTATAAGCCTATTATACTATTGAAACAATCTTTTTGTAAGTGTTATTTTCATTTTAGTTTTTAGGTTAAAGTCGCATTTATACTGGACTTTTTACATCAATTTACTTATAATATTGCTTAATAAACAACTTAGGTGCAAGGTAAGTTGTCGTGTCAAACAGACATCGTTACTTTGCTATTTCATGCTTAAACGACTTTGTCTGTTTAAGTTTTTTTATTATATACAGAAAGGGTTACTATATGATTGAAATTATCGCAACTGTTGAATCTATTGAACAAGCTCGCCAATTATTAGAAGCCGGGGTAGACTGCCTATATTTTGGTGAGGATACATTTGGATTACGTTTGCCTCACTCTTTTTCAAGAGAGGAGCAAAAAACATTAACTGAATTAGCACACCAATATGGTAAAAAAGTATCTATTGCCTTAAACGCTATTTTCCATAATAGTGGGATTGCAAAAGTACCTGAATATCTTACGTTTTTAAAACGTATTGGTGTGGATACTATCACATCAGGAGATCCCGGTGTCGTACAAATTATGAAACAAGATGAGTTATTTATTCCATATCGTTATGATGCTCAAGTCGTTGTAACAAGTAGCAAACAAATTAACTTTTGGGCAAACCGACGAGCTGTTGGTGCAGTCGTTGCCCGTGAAGTACCTAAAGAATCTCTGGAAATTTTAGCACGTGACGTCATTGTTCCCATCGAATATTTGGTATATGGTGCCACTTGTATTCATCAATCAAAACGTCCACTTCTACAAAATTATTTTAATTTTATTAAACGAACAGAATCTGTCGGTCGAAATCGTGGTTTCTTTTTATCTGAGCCAGATAAACCAGATACACACTACTCTGTTTATGAAGATGATAATGGCACACATATTTTTGCCAATAACGATATTTTGCTGGCACAATATTTACAAGAACTAGCTGATATGAACGTTACACAGTGGAAATTAGAGGGGATTTTCTCACCTGGGGACAATTTTGTAGACATTGCGAAACTATTTGTTCAAGCGAGAAATGACATTATGGCTAAAAATTGGTCACATGAAAAAGCATTACACTTAGAAGAAAGTGTAAAAGCATTACATCCTAAAACACGTGGTTTAGATACTGGATTTTATTTATTTGATCCAAACATTGTGAAATAACGAGGTGACATAGATGACAAAAATATTAAAAAAACCAGAAGTATTAGCACCTGCCGGTACACTGGAAAAACTAAAAACAGCCGTTTTATACGGAGCAGATGCTTGCTTCATTGGTGGGGAAGCTTACGGTTTACGTAGTCGTGCAGGAAACTTTGGTTATGATGAAATTGCAGAAGGTGTTGCTTTTGCACATGAACATGGTGCAAAAGTATATGTCGCTGCCAATATGGTTACTCATGAAGGCGACGAAGAAGGTGCAGGAGAATTTTTCAAAACGATTCGAGATATTGGTGTTGATGCTGTAATTGTATCCGACGTAGCATTGATGGATATTTGTGTGATGAATGCTCCTGGTTTACCTATTCACTTATCTACTCAAGCCTCTGCTGCGAATTATGAAAATTTAAATTTTTGGAAAGACGAAGGTTTAGAGCGTGTCGTTTTAGCACGTGAAGTGTCTATGGAAGAAATTTTTGAAATGCAAGAAAAAGTAGATGTAGAAATTGAAGCCTTTATCCACGGCGCAATGTGTATTTCCTATTCAGGTCGTTGCGTACTATCTAATCACATGGCACAACGTGACGCTAACCGTGGTGGTTGTTGTCAATCATGTCGTTGGAAATACGGTTTATACGACATTGACACAACAGGACAGACACATCATATTGGAAATGGGCATGACGGTGTTGACGAACCCTTTTCAATGAGTGCTGTGGATATGTCTATGATTTATCATATTCCAGACTTAGTAAATGCAGGCGTAGACAGTTTGAAAATTGAAGGACGCATGAAATCTATTCATTATGTATCTACTGTATGTAATGTTTACAGAGCTGCTGTAGATAGTTATTGTGAAGACCCTGATCATTACGAAGTGAAACAAGAATGGGTAGATGAACTATGGAAAACAGCCCAACGTGAATTGGCAACAGGCTTTTATTATCATGTACCGACTGAAAATGAACAGTTATTCGGAGAACGTCGTCAAATTCCTGCATATAGTTTTATCGGGCAAGTATTAGCGTATGACGAGGATACACAAATCGCAACGATTCAACAACGTAATAACTTTAAAGTAGGCGATAAAATCGAGTTCTACGGCCCAGGCATGCGTCACTTTGAACAAGAATTAACACAATTATGGAATGAATACGACGAAGACATTACTGTTGCACCAAACGCTATGATGATTTGCAAAATCAAAACAAACCGTCCTGTCAAACCTATGGATATGATTCGTAAGCAAAAATAGGAGGTACGTATGACACGCACAAAAAAAAGCATTACTTTTTTTAGTTTATGCCTTATTTTATTAGGTTATATAAACACACACTATCACTGGCAATTATTTGGCATTCAACCTGCGAGTTTTATGGCACTGTCTGTTTTTGTGGCAAGTTTATGTTTGTGGTTATTTGTCAGTATCGACTGGTCTAGTTTACTTTGTATTGTGTCGTTAAGTTTGGTCCCTACCATTAGCTTAAATCAGATTTTGGAAAAATCATTCGGAAATAGTACCTTTATCTTTTTACTATTTACATTTATATCTACTTACGCAATCAATCAAACGGTATTTTTAAAACGTGTGATTGCCAAAATATTGATGAGCCGCTTCGCAAGAAGTCATCCTACACGTTTTATATTTACCTTTTTAACAAGTGTTTTAGTATTGAGTAGTATTATTTCACCAACGGTTATGTTCATGTTTGTCTTTCCGATTTATGAAGAAATTTGTTTACAATTCGGATTAGAAAAACAAGATAAAGCAGCATCTTATTTATTGATTGCTGTATTTTCAACCATTGCTATTGGATGTGCAATGACACCTATCAATCACGTTTTTGCCATTACGGCAATGGGTTTATTCACAAGTGCTACTCATATTTCTATTACAAACAGTCAATATATGAGCATGGCTATCCCAACAGGACTTTTACTATATGGCATCTTATTATTAAGTGTACATCATTTATGTAAACAATCCTTTTCAACAAAAACCATTCATACATTAGATACTTTAAAGCATTTACCAAATCAGACAAAGCGTGAAACATGGATTGTCATATTATTCTTCATGATGATTAGCCTATGGATTTTACCGGAATTTTTTGGGGTATCGAAATATATCAGTATCGTACTGCCACCAATGCTTACAACGATTGCGATGTGTATGATACATATCGAAGGAAAACCTTTATTAAATTTATCGGATGCTTTAACTAAAGGTGTCCACTGGCAAAGTTTGTTTTTAGTTGGTGCCACATTAGTATTGGGTTCGGTATTATCTGATGCTAAAGTTGGTGTTATTGACTTACTGAACACCTATATGACACCATTTGTATTAAGTTTATCACCTATGTTCATGATTTTATTCTTTATCGCATGGGCAGGTATTCAGACAAATTTCACGTCTAATTTAGTGACCGTATCAGTAGTCACCACTTTAGCCATAACCATTTGGCAATCTGCACACTTACCTATCAATATGGGCGTTTTAGCCTGTTTCATCGGATTTATGTCCTCTCTAGCATTCGCAACAGCTCCTGCAATGCCCTATGTCGCAATTTCCATTGGATCTGGGTGGACAACAAGTAAAGATACTTTTTTATTTGGTACGTGGTTATTATTTTGGAGCATTGTACTTGCTGTGTTAATAGGCTACCCACTAGGAGCATGGATACTATCATAAGGAGATTAAATATGTTAGAAAAACAAAGGAAAGAGATTGATGCGATTGATAAAGAGCTAGTCGCATTATTTGAAAAACGAATGGCAGTCGCCTTAGAAGTAGCAACAATAAAAAAGGAGCATCAACTACCCGTATTTGATGCCAAAAGAGAACAAATGGTTTTTGAAAAAGTAATCTCTTATCTTGAAAATGATACATTAAAACCTTTATTAAAAGAAGTGTATAGCACATTGATGAAAGTTTCTAAAAATTATCAGAACATTCATTTATCTGAGTAAATATAACCATATTATTTTTTATGAAATTATGATATAATGCTTGTCAAATAAGGTAGAAAAGAGGCTTTATATGAAACGTTCAGATGAAACACCCTTGATACGATTTTTAGGGGGGAAAAACTTAATATTTACACTTGTATCCCTCTTATTATTATGTTTATGTATTTATCTTACAACTAAAATTTCATTCATTTTTGGTCCAATCAATATTTTAATGACATCTATCATTACACCTTTTCTACTAGCTGTTATTTTTTATTATATGTTTATTCCATTAGTAGATTGGTTAGAAACAATAAAAGTACCTCGTGCTATTGGGGCATGTATATCTCTTATTTTAATGCTTGCGTTCATCGTGATTGGTTGCGCATTTGCTATCCCAATTATTATTTCGCAAATCGTATCTTTTACCCAAGCGTTACCCGGATTGATTGAAAACTTTGTTGCAACACTTCAACAATTTAGTACATCAAAAGAATTCCAATCTTATTACAATCAAGCATTGATTTGGTTTAACGATAGTTTAACAGAATTAGTACAACAGTTAGTAAGCACATTAGGCACAACCATTCAAGGTATTACATCTATTTTGTCGACAATATCTAGTGTCATGTTCACACTCATGACTTTCCCGATTTTTCTATTTTTCTTATTGATTGATGGTAGAACCTTTAAAAATCATTTTTTAAGTATTTTTCCAAAGAAAAAAAGAGAAGAAATCAATCAGTTAACACATGACATCAATGTACAAGTGGGTGCTTATATTAAAGGACGTCTACTCGTGAGCTTTTTAGTGGGTATTTACTATTTCATCGGCTATTCTGTCATTGGTTTAAATTACGCTTTCGTATTAGCATTACTATCTGGTATCATGAGTTTAATTCCTTATCTTGGTGCTATTATCGCATTAGTACCCGCTATAATTATCGCTTGTATCCATTCATGGTTAATGTTTATTGAAGTATTGATTGTATGGGGATTTGCTCAAATTTTAGACGGTAATATTTTAGGGCCACATATCATTGGTAAGTCACTTAAAATGCACCCACTAACGATTATCATTGTCTTAATTGGGACAGGTAGTTTAATGGGTATCGTAGGTATGATTATTGGCATTCCGCTTTATGCGATTATCCGTATTATCTTTGGATTTTTCTTTAAAAAATATAAAGAACGTTACAATAAATATTTTGGTGAAACTGAAGACGGCTATTAAATACAAAAAGAGAGGTTGCGATTGCAACCTCTCTTTTTGTATAAAACTGCTATTTCACAAAAAAACTAGCTAATAACACAACAAAACCAAGAACAATACGATATTTACCAAATGCTGTGAAATTGTGTTTTTTCACATATTTTACTAAACGTTGAATAACAATCATTGATACGACAAACGCTACTAACATTGCGACTAAAAGCATCATAAATTCTTCAAGGGACATACTATGCTTTAATAAAAATTTTATCAATTTTAATCCACTTAAACCAAACATGGCAGGAATACCTAAGAAAAATGAAAATTCTGTCGCAACATAACGTGATGTACCTAATAAAACAGCTGCTAGAATGGTCACACCTGAGCGAGAAGTCCCTGGTATCAAGGCTAAAATTTGAGAAATACCAATAAATAAAGCTGTTTTATACGTTAATGTTTCTAATTGAGATATGCTCACTTTGCGTGACGCATTTTTTTCTATCCATATAAATAAAATACCATATAAAATAAGCATGAGTGCAACGGTCACATGATTCATAAAATGAGCTTCAACAAGATTATCAAGAGGAAATACCAACACAGCCGGTAATGTCGCAATAGCAACTTTTATCCACAAATCAATAGACTGTTTTTTCTCCTCTTGTGTTTTTGAGGGGGATATAGGATTTAATTTATGGAAATAAATAACCATAACTGCTAAGATAGCGCCTAATTGTATAACAACTTTAAATAACTCAAAAAAGTCTGGTCGTACATCTAATGGTAAAAATTGTTGTAATAAAATCAAATGCCCTGTACTACTAATCGGTAACCACTCAGTAATACCTTCAACAATACCATAAATAATGACTTTAATAATTTCTAACATACTAATCTCCTTTCACATCTGATAACAGTATATCACTTTTTTAGAAAAATATGGTATCATAATAACGCATTTAGTTTAGAAAAGGAAACGATTATGATTATATTACAAGGGCAGCAACTCTCCCGCCATTTTGGTTCTGATGTCTTATTTGAAAACATTCATATTGCGATTCAAGATCAAAGTCGAATTGGATTAGTTGGGCGAAATGGAACAGGGAAATCGACACTTTTAAAAATATTGGCAAGCATTGAACAAAGTGATAGTGGTCAAATTAGCATGGTCAAACAGTTAAAAATCGGCTACTTAGATCAACATAGTGCTGTAAATACAGAGAACACGATTTGGGAAGAAATGTTACACGTTTTTGATGATGTGATTGCTTTACAAGACCGACTAAATCGTATAGCACTCTCTTTGAGTGATGAGGCAATTTTAAACGATGAAAAAGCATATCAAGAAACACTTTCTCAATACGATACACTCCAACACGAATTAGACAATCGTGGAGGATACCAATATGAAGCCACAATAAAATCTGTATTAAATGGATTTAAATTTTATGAAAAAGACTATCATCAATCTATCGGAAATTTATCAGGTGGACAAAAAACACGTTTAGCTCTGGCTAAATTACTTTTGGAAAAACCCGATTTACTTATTCTTGATGAACCTACGAACCATTTGGATATTGATACATTATCGTGGCTTGAAACATATCTTATAAACTATCAAGGTGCCTTATTGATTGTATCTCACGACAGATACTTTTTAGACAAAGTCGTCAAAGAAATTTATGAAATAAGTCAAAAACAAATACATCACTATAAAGGAAATTATTCGTACTATTTAGAGGAACGTGATAAGCGTTTAGCACTTGAATGGAAACAATACGAAAAACAACAAGAAGAAATCGAAAAATTAGAAGATTTTATTGCGAAGAATATTGTACGTGCCTCAACAACGAAACGTGCACAGAGTAGACGAAAACAACTGGAAAAAATGGTCCGTTTGGAAAAACCAAAGGGAGATGAAAAATCAGCACGATTGACATTTGTAACAGAAAAAGAAAGTGGTAATGTTGTCTTACAAGCAGAACAATTAGGTATTGGATATGAAGATACCTTGCTGGCATACCCTATTGACTTAGATATTCGCAAACAACAAGCCATTGCTGTTGTGGGACCAAATGGTATTGGAAAAACAACGCTATTAAAAACATTACTAGGTACTTTACCAACAGTAAAAGGTCATTATAAAGTGGGTGCAAATGTAAGCATCGGCTACTATGACCAAGAACAACGGCATCTAACGCCGACAAAAGATGTTTTATCTGAATTATGGGACGACTATCCCTTAATGAATGAAAAAGATGTCAGAAGTGTTTTAGGGAGTTTTTTATTTAGTGGAGATGATGTAAAAAAACTAGTAGCTTCACTAAGCGGTGGCGAAAAGGCACGTTTGTTATTAGCAAAATTAGCATTACAAAAAGATAATTTCTTAATTTTAGACGAACCAACAAATCATCTTGATTTGGATAGTAAAGAAGTGCTAGAAAATGCATTGATTGATTTTGACGGAACGTTATTATTTATCTCTCACGATAGATATTTTATCAACCGTGTCGCTACATCTGTTTTAGAACTGTCTAAAAACGGCAGTACATTATATATAGGTGATTACGATTATTACATAGAAAAAAAATCTCAAGAAAAACAAGAGATTCTCATAGAACAAGAAAAAAACGTTTCTATTCAACAATCTGATTACACCCTTAGCAAAGAAAAACAAAAGCAAAAGCGTCAGCTGGAAAGACAGCTAGAAACTTTAGAACAGCAGATGCATGATTGCCAAGAACGCATAGGGAACATTGAAGAATCATTGGCTTCGCCTGATGTGTTTACGAATCACGAAGAATCTTATCGTTTAAACACGCAGCTTGAAGAAGAACGTCAGAAATACGACACCTATTTAAACGAATGGGAAACTGTCGCACTAACTTTAGAAGACTTGCCTATTTAATCAAAACGGAGACAATCGAACTCTAGTGCCGATTGCCTCCGTTTTATTATCCTTCAAAAATAATTTCATACGAATCACTATTTTCCATACGTTTTAATGGATAGTTTGTACGATACACACTTCTGGTTGGTTCTTGTTCTAAATACATAAAGAAATCATGTGTTTCACTCGGATAAATGGTGACCATTTTTGTGAAATAATGATCTTGATCAATAATGATGGTTTTCATTTGTGTCGGATCTGTAATCCATGGTGTGTAAACATTAAAAAATGCACCTGGAGATACTTCGTATTCATATTTTAATAGTGTAATCATTGGTAAATCCATGCCCTATTCTCCTTTCTTTAAATTCCTTTAAATTTCTTTAAAACCACTTGTAAACGATATATACATTGTATCACAAAGTTTATTAAAAATATATGATAGCCAATATATTAAAAACTTGATATAATGCAAAAGACAATGTATATAAAGGAGTTTATTATGAGTATCATCTATCAGAGTACACGAGATGCAAAAAATCAAGTATCTGCAAGCCAAGCTATCTTAAAAGGAATTGCTGAAGACGGTGGTTTATATGTTCCTGAAACATTTCCAACACTACCTGTTTCTTTAGAAGCACTAGCCGATATGTCTTATCAAGAAATTGCATTTTTAGTCTTACGTGCTTTTTTATCTGATTTTTCAGATGATGAATTAAGAGCGTGTGTCAACAGTGCTTACTCAACAACAAAATTTGATATTGACGACATCGTGTCTATTCAATCATTTGGCAACAAACATTATTTAGAACTATTTCATGGCGAAACTATCGCCTTTAAAGATATGGCATTATCCATTTTGCCATATTTAATGTCCACAGCTGCTAAAAAAAATGGCAGCCATAAAGATATTCTTATCTTAACGGCAACATCTGGAGATACGGGTAAAGCAGCAATGGCAGGTTTTGCCGATGTACCTCACACAAAAATTATCGTGTTCTATCCAAAAGGCGGTGTGAGCCATATCCAAGAATTACAAATGTTAACTCAAAAAGGCGATAATACTCATGTTATTGGTATTACAGGTAATTTTGATGATGCACAAAGTGCTGTTAAAGCAATGTTTACTGATACAGATATGATTGAAAAAGTAAATCAAGCTGGTTATCAATTTTCATCTGCCAATTCAATCAATATTGGTCGTTTAATGCCTCAAGTTGCTTATTATGTGTATGCTTATGCCCAATTAGTGAAAAACAAAGTTATTCGTTGTGGCGAATCAATCAATGTATCTGTCCCAACAGGTAATTTTGGTAATATTTTAGCTGCCTACTATGCAAAACAAATAGGTCTACCGATTGATACATTTATTTGTGCCTCTAACAAAAACAATGTATTATCCGACTTTTTTGCAACAGGCACATACAACAAAAACCGTCCGTTCTATGTGACAAATTCTCCGTCTATGGACATTCTAATTTCAAGTAATTTAGAGCGATTGATTTATCATGCTGTGGAACAAGATACACAAAAAACACGTGATTTAATGCATGCTTTAAGCCAACAAGGTGAGTACCATGTTGATTTAAATGATATTTTATCGGCCTTTTATGGTGATTTTGCAACAGAAGACAATATTACCGCACAAATTAAGCGTACATTTGATAACTATAAATATCTGATTGACCCACATACAGCCGTGTCTGATTTTGTATATGATATGTATGCTGAAAAAACAGGAGATAACAAACATGTCGTTATTGCCTCAACAGCAAGCCCATATAAATTCCCTAAAAGTGTCATGAGTGCATTTAGACACGATAATTTAGACGATGATATGGCATTAGTGGATGCATTAGAAACCTTATCAAACATCCCTCAACCACAAGCTGTTTTAGATGTGAAACAAGCAACTATTCGCCATCATAAAGTAGTATCCGTTGAAGAAATGGCGCAAAGTGTACTTGATTGTTTATCATAAAGCAATACTAAAATTTTTAAATAGTAAAAAGGCTTAAAATCAATATTTTGAACAAATTGATTTTAAGCCTTTTGAGTAATACTATACCTTTTAAAACAATCTATAGACAAATTTTGACTAGTTATTAATTTGTCTGAAAAGAATTATTTTCTCTGTCATAAAAAATTTTCTAATAAAAAGATTTCACAAAAAGCTTCTTCTATATAAATAAAAAACTTATTAAAACTACTTGTAAAAAATACTCTTCTTTTTTCTATGCCCAACTTTACTAAATAGAATTGATGATAAACACATATTATCCCTATTCCGATATGTTTATTATTTGACTTCAAGACATGAGTACGATATGATAACTGAGGATACATTTTCCCCTACACAGATTTTGTGCGATAAAATGTGTCTTTTTTTATGCATAAAATCAATTATAAAGGAGTGTTATCATGGAACAATTCTCTGTTTTTGATTACGAAGATATACAACTTATTCCAAATAAATGTATCGTGAATAGTCGTTCAGAATGCGATACAACGGTGACATTAGGAAAACATACATTTAAAATCCCTGTTGTCCCAGCAAATATGCAAACAATTATAGATGAAAAACTAGCAGAAGAACTAGCAAAAAACGGCTACTTTTATATTATGCATCGTTTTGATGAAAGCACACGTTCAACTTTTATTAAAAATATGCACGATAAAGGTTTAATTGCATCTATTAGTGTAGGTGTTAAACCACATGAATATGATTTTATTACAACACTAGCACAAGAAACACTAATTCCAGATTATATTACAATTGATATTGCACATGGACATTCTAATGCAGTCATTAACATGATTAAACATATTAAAGAGCATTTACCTGAAACATTTATTATTGCAGGAAATGTGGGTACTCCAGAAGCTGTACGTGAATTAGAAAATGCTGGTGCTGATGCAACAAAAGTAGGTATCGGACCAGGTAAAGTATGTATCACAAAAATAAAAACAGGTTTTGGTACAGGTGGCTGGCAATTAGCCGCTGTACGCTGGTGTGCAAAAGCTGCTAGAAAACCAATTATTGCTGACGGTGGTATTCGTACACATGGTGATATTGCAAAATCTATTCGTTTTGGAGCAACAATGGTCATGATTGGTTCTCTTTTTGCAGGACATGAAGAATCTCCTGGAAAAACAGTAGAAATTGACGGTAAGAAAATGAAAGAATATTTCGGCAGTGCTTCTGAATTCCAAAAAGGTGAAAGAAAAAATGTCGAAGGTAAAAAAATGCTTGTTGATTATAAAGGAAGCATTCACGACACATTAATTGAAATGCAACAAGATTTACAATCTTCTATCTCTTATGCAGGTGGAAAAGATTTAGATGCTATTCGTCACGTTGATTACATGATTGTAAAAAACTCTATTTTTAACGGTGACACACACTAATAAATAACCCCAGCAAGATGACTTGTTGGGGTTATTTTTATTCTTAATCAACTGGATTGGTCCTATAGAACTTTTTTGACTATTGTTTAAATAGGCTTCTTTTCTAATTGTGCTTTGCTATCTTTATACATGTTTTTTGGTAAATTACTCGACGCAACACTAACCACTTTAGTCGCAAGATGATTGGCGAAATATAAAGCTTCTTCTACTGTATACCCCTGGCACATTGCCGATAAAAATCCTCCAACATGGCTATCTCCCGCTCCTATAGTATTCACGACCGTCGCTTTTTCTGTTGGAACAAGATGACAGATTTTCCCGTCATAATACAAAGCCCCTTTTTCTCCACATGTCACAATCACAAGCTGATTCGTTTTAGAAAATAATTTTTTTGCGGCACTTTCTACATCATCACAAGATGCTAATTCTTTTGCTTCAACATCGTTCATATGCAAAATAGGACGGCAAGCAAATAATTTTTCCAAACGTTCTTTTGGAATAAATTTTCCTCTAGGACTTGGGGCAAAAATAATTTGACAAGGTAAAGTGGCCAACGTATCGACCAAACGCTCTCCATCAATATCCTCTACCTCTAAGCCACAAACATACACATAACGATACGCATTCATATTTAAATTTCCCAACCATGTCGGTTCAAATGTATATTCTGCTCCGTGATGTGATAAAAATGTACGTTCTCCACTTTTTTCAACAAAGCAATAACAACACCCATTTTCTTGTGTACTTTTCACAAAGGATTGAATACCTACTTGCTGTATATGTTTTTCGACAAATTCACCAAAAACACCTGTTCCTATTGGAGAAATAAATGTATAGGGAATATCTAAATGGTGCAGAACATGTACAACATTATACGCACATCCACCTAACCCCATTCGTTGATGTAACACATTCCCCGATTCTTGTCTACGTGGTAATGTATCGATATTTACAACAATATCACACACTGTTGACCCAATAACTAAGCATTTATCCATTTTAAAACCTCTAACATTATTATTTATTCATAAAAAATCATTCGTGTTAAAACGATTATATCACGATATTTTTGTTTTTTCATTCTTTTTTACAGAAAATGTCAGTTCTATTTAAACCGTAGACAAACAAAAAAGCTCTTCATCAACTTATGTTGGAAAAGAGCCTTTTTATTAGTTTAATTTTTGTTTTAATAACTCTCCAAAACGTGTGAATAATAACACGGTTAAAATAATCATCAAACATGGGAAAACAACAATCCACGGTGCTTCTTGAATATACGCTCTTCCATCATTTATCATCGCCCCCCATTCTGGACTAGGAACTTGTGCACCTAATCCAATAAAACTTAATCCTGCAATTTCCATAATCGTATTACTCACATCAAAAATAGCTGTCGTTAAAATTTGCGGAAATAAACTTGGTAAATAATAATTACGAATGGTTTGTAAGTATTCATTCCCAAACATTGTTGCACTTTGAATATATGGTTCTTCTTTTAATTGTAAAGTTAATATCCTTGTTAAATAAGCATATTTTGCCCAGTTTGTCATACAAATCGCAATAACCGTTTGCTGTAATCCAACACCTAAAATACCCACAAGCATAATGACAAAAATAATAGCTGGAAAGGCTTGAAAGGCTGTAATAATCAAAAAAATAGTTCTATCAAATTTACCACCTATTAACCCACTACTAATACCAATAAAAGAACCTACCGTCACAACAATAAATAAAATGAATAAGGACGGTATAACGGTTTGAATCCCCCCACTTAGTGTCCGCTCAAAGACAGATCTACCTAATGCATCGGTACCAAACCACTCCTTGCTATTCGGTGCATGAAAAGCTTGTGCCAAATTCACTTTCGTCACACTTTCACCAAATACAAATGCAGCGATACATAAAATACCGATAAATAAGAGAATGATAGCTCCGTATATCTTTAATTGATGATTCATTTTTCTTTTCATTACCTACACCACCTCTTTCACGCGCATGTCTTTTAACGCTTCTTTTCTTGTTCGTGGATTTAACCAAGCAATGACAATCTGAAACACTAAATTAACAACTAAAACACCTGCTGTAATAAATAAGACGATACCTTGAATAAGTGGATAGTCACGGTTCCCTGCAACTGTAATCAATAGTTTCCCGATACCTGGCCATGAAAAAAGATTTTCAATAATGGCGACACCACCTAATAAAGAACCTAAAGATAAACTTACTAATGTTAAAAGGAATGGTAATGTATTTCCTAATACATCAAACAGCAAAATACGCCATTCGGGAATGCCTCTTCCTCTTGCACCCTCTACGCTTGGAGAATGTAATTCATCAATCAAATGCGTACGCATTTGTGGAATATAGCGTGTCGACATGGTAATACTTACGGTTAAAACAGGAAGAATAAGCCCCAATTCGTTCGCCGTAGATTGAATAGGCAATAATTTTAATTGAACAGAAAAAATAATCATAAGCAAAATACCAATAACAAAACCTGGAATAGCATTGATAAAACCTGTTATCATTAAAATAGCTCTATCCATTTTAGAATGTTCATAATAGGCACTAATCAATGCAAACGGAATGGAAATTGTGAGTGTTGCCAACAATATATATAGTGCTAAATAAACTGTATTCGGGAAATAAAAAATCAACTGTTCCCAAACAGATGCTCCTGAATTATAGGTCACCCCAAAATCGCCTTGTAAAATTTTGAATAACCATATTCCATACTGTTCAATAAATGATTTATCAAATCCAAATTCGTGTCGTTTCAACGCTAGTAATTCTTGTGTATACGGAATACCTTGTGCCGATAAAATACTTTCTGCTGGATCACCGGGTGCTAAATAAATAAACAAAAAAGATAAAAAAGTTACACAAAGTAAAATCACGACAAAATGAATGACTGATTTTCGTATCATTTTTAACATAATAACGTCCTTTCATCAGTAGACAATCGTGACAAGTGATTCATCTTTTTCGACTGCTACAACTGCTTTTTTATACAGGAGTAATCCTTTTTGAGTGGCGATCACAGATTGAAGTAAAGCACCATGAACAGAACGAATTTCTCCTAAAAGTTGCCCCTCTTCTACATACGTCCCCACTTCAACATAAGAAAACCAACATCCTTGATATTCGCTAGATAAGACGTACGTTTTATCAAATACAGTTGCTGTATGCTCTTTTTCAATACCGTCTAAAAGATACACCATTGTATTGCAAACAGCTTCTTTTAATAATCGAACATCTTCACATGTACATTTTCCATTTTCACCTTGTTCTAAAATCACACTCGGAATACCATAATCAATAGACGCCGATTGATACAACCCTCCTGTTGCATGAGAAGCATATACAACCGGAATCCCGCTAGCTAATGCCATTTTTTTAGAAATTGTCATCACTTCTTCACTTGCTAGCAAAGAGTAATAACAATGTGGCAATAAGCTTTCTGTTAGATTCCCTCCATGCAAGTCAATAATGAATTGACACACGGAAAAAACTTCATCTTGTACAACTTGTTTGATTTGATAACTTAGTATTTCTTTATGTTCCTTATCTTGAAAAATACGATTTAAGTTAATTGTATCTTCAGGAACAAAACATGGATCTATTTCTAAAAATCCTGGCATATTCACAACATGAAAGAAGCACAATGTCCCATTTAAAGTCGTTACATCAATCTCTTCAATAAGATCTATCATCACTTTTAACCCAACATATTCGCTACCATGCACCGCTCCTGTAACACCAATAACTTTATCTTCCGTCTTTCCTTTTAAAATCGTAAAAGGAATAGATACACCCTCTCGAACATATAAATCGGATTGATAAATAGAACCCGGCTCTAATGTCTTAATGATTTCTTTTAAAATTGTCATCTTCTTTCTCCTATTGATTATATTCAAACGATTGATACTGATTTAACAATAATTTTGTATAGTCAGATTTTGGCGATGTCACAATATCTTTCATTTGTCCTTGCTCCATAATGCAACCATTTTTTAAGACAATGGATGTATCACAAAAGTCGCTGACTAATGCCAAATCGTGTGATATAAACAAAAAAGTTGTTTCTCTTTCTTGCTTAATTTTTTTTAAAAGTATCATAATATCCGCTTGAATCGTTACATCCAATGCACTTGTAATTTCATCACATACTAAAAGGTCAGGTTTAACAAGCAACGCTCTAGCAATACCTGCCCGTTGGCATTCGCCTCCACTTAATTGAAGTGGTAACTGATGCGCATGATGCTCATTTAATCCCACAGATTGTAAACTTTCTATAATCAAAGCTTCACATTCAGATTTTGTGGCTAATTCATAGTTTATCAAGACTTCCTCAAAACTTTTATACACTGTTCGTTTTGGATGAAAAAACCATTGTGGATGTTGTGGAATATATTGCACGCGTTTGTAGTAATCTTTCAAGGAATACTGACTAATATCTTTTCCGTCAAGTAATATTTGTCCTTTTTGTACAGGTGAAAAACGACATAAAATATGTGCTATTGTACTTTTTCCACTTCCACTTTCACCAACTAGACCTAATACACTTTTTTTCTCTAAATCGAAAGAAATATCAAAGACACCGACATTTTTTGTGTACTGATGAGTTAACTCCTGACATTTTAATAAAGCACTCATTCTGTCTCTCCTCGCTTTAATTTTGGTACAGCTTGTAATAATTTTTGCGTATATGGATGTTGAGGACTTTTTAAAACATTTTTTGTGAGTCCCTCCTCAACAAATTCGCCTTTTTTCATAATATAAATTCTGTCAGATAATTCATACGCCAAACTGATGTCATGTGTTGAAAACAGTAACGCCACATGCTCCGTTTTTCGTAGACGTTTTAATAATTCTGTTAATTCACGCTTGCTCACCACATCTAGTGCACTCATGGGTTCATCGGCAATTAGTAATTTTGGATTGGCAACCAGTGCTAGTGCAATACTCACGCGTTGCATCATACCTCCACTTAATTCAAATGGATATTTATCAATAATATCTTTTGGATTTTTAAACTCAACCAATCTCAAACATTCTTCTAAACTTCTAAGTTTACTTGATTTTCGACCATAACTTTTCACTAGATCATTATAGTGTGCCTTTATTTTACGTCTATTATTAAAACTCACACTAGCATGCTGGCTAATCCACGTCACATCTGTTCCTAAAAAATGTAGATGTTGGCGCCTTTTTTGTGGTTCAATCTGAATACCGTCAAATATAATTTGTCCAGATGTTTTTTCAAGTTCTCCAAAAGGAAATCCTAGTAAACTTTTTAATAATGTCGATTTGCCACTCCCGCTTTCGCCAACTATAGAAACAGCCTCTTTCTCATTCAGAGAAAGAGACATGTTTGTCAAAATAGTTTTTGTAGGGGATTGAACACTTAGCTGTTCTACCTTTAACATAGTTTATTCCTTTACTAATTCATTTGTGACATGGTAGTAGTCTGTCGGATGAGATACAAGACCTTTTACATCTTTGCCCATCACAAAAGCAACTTTGAAATGCCCGATGTACGTAAATGCATAATCTTTATCAATCAATGCTTCAATTTCTTGGCTCAACGCATTACGTTTTTCTAAACCAACAGTTGTTGCCAATTCTTTGATTTTCGCATCGACTTGTTCATTTTTATAATGTCCCACATTCACAACACCGTCAGAAGCAACAGACCCTAAGAAATAAGAATACGCATCTCCTATTGGTGCACCCACCATTGTATATGGTGATACATCATACGTATTTTCTTTTAAAGCAGGTCCAATTTTTTCAACTGTTTTAATCGTTGAGTCAATGCCTACTTCTTTTAATTGTTGTTGGAATGCTTGCATTGCCAATGGAATTTCTGCTAAACGATTATAAGATAATAGTTCTAAATTGATATTTTTTCCATCTTTTTCACGAATACCGTCATTATTCGTATCTTTATAACCCGCTTCATCTAATAATGCTTTTGCTTTTTCAACATTATATTCATGTACACTTGTATGAATGGCAAATCCTAAATTTTCTGTAAAGGCACTTTTCGCCACTTCTGCTGACCCTGCAAATAAAGATTTTGTATATGTTTCTTTATCAACTAATGTATCTAATGCTTGTCTAAATTTTGCATCTGCAATCAATGGTTTATCAAAATTATACATGAAGTTTACAAAACGAGTGCCCCCAACTTCTGAAATCGTATAATCAGCATTTGAACGATAAGACCCTAAATTTGCATAAGCAATACCAAAAGCCGCATCAATTTCTTTTGATTGCAGTGCTAATGATAATGCATTGGCATCTGTAAAGTATTTAATAGAAATTTGATTTGTTTTTGGTTTACCATTCCAGTATTGGTCATACGCTTTTAATTCAACACCACTTTCAGCAGTATAACTGGTCACAATATAAGGCCCCGTTCCCACAAGCGCTTTATCCGTGTCCAATTTTCCTGTTGTATCAACAATACATGCGTATGGTTCTGATAATAAATTTGCCATAATCGGCACTTCTTGTGTTGTTTTAATCACAACTTGATTATCTTTGGCTGTAATATTTTCAATCGTTAAATCGCCTTTAGCACGTTCATTTTTCTCTAGTAAACGTTCCAAAGATACTTTTACTTTTTCGGCTGTCATTTTTTCGCCATTTTGGAATGTCACATTATCTTTTAATGTCACTGTCCATTCTAATTGACTTGTTTGTTCAATACTTTTTGCCAACCATGGTTCTGGTTCTAATTTATCATTTAATTTAAATAATGTTTCCCCTGAACCATAACGAACTGTAAACCAGCCATTATAATCTGCAGCAGGGTCTATATTAGCCGGTAACTGATTATATCCGATTGTTATTTTTTGACTTGCCTGTTTTTGTTCTGTTTTTGGTGCAGTCTGCGTTTGTGTTGGGTTAACACATCCAGCTAAAACACATAAAGCTACACCTGTTAATAATGTTTTTTTCATTTCGTAGTCCCTCCTATTTACAAAATTATTATATAGTTATTATTACGTTTTGTAAACGTCTTTTTTTATAAGAAAAATGCGATTTACGAAAAAAATGTGTATATTTATTCCGATTTAGGTCAATATACACACTTCTTTTTACTTGTTAATAAACTGATTTTTCTACGACAATACTATGTTTTTTCTCAAACTCTCTATCTAAATACGTTTGGTACGTCCCCGGAGAAATAAAGCCTTTTACATTTAATATATCTGTACCAGCTCGACCAACGATACTATCTGCCAATAGCACACAGTTCGTGCTTAAAACAAAATATGTTTTAAATTTAGATGATGTAAATTTAAAAAGATTTGCTCCAGTTTCTTGTTTTAATTTGTACGCATACATCACATCTTGTTGTTCACCTTGTTTTGTCACATACTGATTTGGTTCCCAAGGTGTGACTAAAGCATCAATCGTATGTAGCTGCTCTTCTACTGCTTGTCTTTGTTTATCATCTAATGACAAACCATAGACTAATAATGTTTTATGACTTTCTTTTTTACAAAATGCAATATATTTTTCTCGGTCTGTTTTAAATAAAACACCGTCTCCAATCATACCAAATAAGCGTTCTGAATTTGTATCATAATTTCCATACGAAATCACTTGATTTTGATAACAAATATCTACATGCCCAATCGCACCAAATCCTGATTCGGTTACGTGTACGAATAATTCCAAATCAACGGTAGCCTCTTCTTTTTTCACATCATAAGCTAACTCAAGAGAAATATATTCATCTGATGCCATATAGTCATTTAATTTTTGAAGCGTTCGTCTTGGAATAAGTGCTGCAAAAACAATAGGTAGCGATACTCTGACACGTCTTGTTAATTCACCTTTATGCATTTCTTTATCGAATGTCACACCATCTCTTAAATTGGTTAAACCAAGTACAATTAAATAGATACCTAGAATAAACAATTGAACACCAACACTGTCTTTCGGCGTTAAAGCCGATACACCCAAAATAAATAACCAACATGCATCAAATAAAAACTTAAATCTTGGTTTAATATCGTTTTGACGATAGATGTAATACGTCACACCATTGATAAACGCTTGTAATAATTGGTAGATACCAACAAAAATCGTCAATAAATATAAAGGCATACGTACAATAATTGCTAAATCACCAAAAACAAAAATACATAATGGCTTTATGAGTGTTATCCAAAAGAACTGTCTTTTATCTTTTGCACGAAACGGCCACATAATCAAGTCAAAACTCGTAACCAATAATAGTAAAAACAATATCAATTCGACTGCATAAACAGCAACTACTTCTTGAAAAACAGTTAGTAGTATCCCTACGAAGATTTCTAATATCCCTTCAATGATAAGTTTTCTACCGGAATAACCGATGTCACTAATCTTTTTCACGCCCACTTGCCGTATACCTCCTTACCGTATTGATTATAACAAAAAAATCGGGGATAAACCCGATTTTTCTATTATACATTCACAAATTCAATAAATTGTTTTACTTGTTCATTCAAGGCAGCTTTTTGTTCATCTGATAAAATCAACTGACCTGTTACCCATGATTCCATTGGTAACGCAATACCTACACCTGTATCGTCCATAGTATTCATACGAATTTTTTTCAAATAAACACCTAATTGCTCACGTACGTAGAACGCCTCAGTAGAACCCCCTGCACCAGAGAATGTTATTGGTTTTCCTGCAATAACTGTTGGTTCTTGGCTTCCTGCTTCAGATGCTCTTGACAACCAGTCAAATAAATTTTTTACGATAGCTGGATACGCATGATTGTATTCAGGTGTTACAACCCATACACCATCTGCTTTAGCAACTGTTTCTCGAGTACGTACAACAGAAGCAGGTGTTGGAAATTCTGCATCTTGTTCTAATATAGGAACATCTTTATAATCTAAAAAAGATACATCTGCATGCTCTTGTAATTGTGCTGCGATATATTCCGCTAGCGCTTGATTATATGATTGTTGACGTGTTGATCCTACGACCATTAAAATTGATTTTCTTGACATTGTTTTTCCTCCGTGTGTACCTGTTTAAATGTTTTTAGTAAACTAATCAATAATGCTTTCTGTTCTTTGGATAAAAGACGATAAACTTCTTCTATTTCTTGGTGATGTTGTGGCAAAATTTCTTGAAAGAGTTGTTTGCCTTTTTCTGTCATACCAATAATAGTTGCTCGCTTATCTGTTGCTGAAGTCTCTTTATAAATCAAACCTTGTTTTTCCATATTTTTTAACACAACAGTCATATTTCCAGATGTGGCAAGCATACTTTGAATAAGCTCGCAAATACGTAATGGTCCCTTTGCATATAGGACATCTAGCACACCAAACTGTGTCATGGTTAAGCCATTCGATTTAACAATTTTACCTAGATTACTTTCAACTGTTCGCCATGCTTTCATCATTACAATATGTGTATGAAGTGATGAATTGGTTTCATATAAATGCTCCATGTTATCCTCCTGAAAAATACTACTAATTAGTGGCAAAAGCATTTTATCACTAATTAGTAGTATCGTCAATAATTTTATTACAAAAAGTTAGTGGCTTTTACAACAATGGCATTGCCCTTTTAAACACGTACACATTATCGTTTCGGGAGCTGTATCTTTTTTATATTGTAAAAGATGTATTATCTCTTCAATAATATTTTGCGTTAGCGGGACTGTTTTCATCATATCTAAAATAAGTTGCCCTTGTTTTGTGGGACATACGTGTTCTAAAACAGCATTCATTTTTTCAAGAGCAATCTCTTGTTCTAAAACGCTCGCTTCGTATAAAAAACACTTTCCTTGTTTTTGCACAGAAACGTATCCTTTTTTTACTAATCTACCGAGTAATGTTTTAATCGTGGATAATTGCCAATCTTTATTTTTCGCTAAAATATCAAAAACCACTTGCGCAGTGACATGCTCATTTGCCCAAATAACACGCATGATTTCCCATTCTGCTTCACTCATGATATACGCCCTCTTTTTCTATTTAATCTTAAAGCGTTAAGTACAACCGATACGGAACTTAGACTCATGGCTAACCCTGCCAACATTGGATTTAACATCACACCAAAGGAATGGAATAAGCCCATCGCAATGGGTATCATCGCAATATTATATGCGAATGCCCAAAATAGATTTTCTTTAATAATCTTCATTGTCCGTTTACTAATATCAATAAGTTGTACAACATCTTGTAAATGATGTTGCATTAGGACGATATCCGCCGCTTCAATAGCAATATCTGTCCCACTTCCAATCGCCACACCAACATCTGCTTGCGTTAATGCAACAGCATCGTTAATACCGTCCCCAACCATTGCCACCATTTTTCCTTTTTCTTGATAGGTTTTCACAATATCCGCTTTATCAATAGGTAACACGCCACTATAAACATCCACAATACCTACTTCTTTAGCAATCGCACGTGCCGTTATATCGTTATCTCCTGTTGCCATGACAACCTCAATACCTTGATGTTGTAGCATTTGAATAGCGTCTAAACTACTTGATTTAATCGTATCGGCAACACCTATTATTCCAACGACACAAGCGTCTATACTCACAAAAAGCGGTGTTTTCCCTTGACTAGATAAATGATGTGCTTTTTCACTAAACATCTCATACTGTGTATGCTCTTTAATAAATTCGCTATTTCCAATCATAACTTCTTTTCCGTTAACGATACCAGATATACCTTTTCCATCATGAATCGTATACGTTTGACACGATAACACGTTTAGTTGTTTTTCTTTTGCTTTTTCTACAATAGCATGTGCTAATGGATGTGTGGACAACTGTTCTAAACTAGCTGCATAAACAAATAAATCCTCCTCAGAAATAGACGTATCTACATCTGAAACACTTGGTTTCCCATTAGTAATCGTTCCTGTTTTATCTAAAATCACGGTATTAATTTGACTGGCATGCTGTAATGCTTCACCATTTTTGATAAGTATACCTTGTCTAGCACTTTGTCCAATAGCAACCATAATAGCTGTTGGTGTTGCTAAACCTAGTGCACATGGACAGGCAATAACAAGCACAGCAATCATCATATCAAAAGCAAAAAATATACTCTCTCCAACGAGTAACCAACCAATCAATGTAGCTAAAGCTAAAAACATGACAACTGGCACAAAAACACTGGATACTTTATCGACAAGTTGTGCAATAGGCAATTTAGTGCCTTGTGCTTGTTCAACCCATTTCATAATCATCGCTAAAGTTGTTTCTGACCCAATATGAGTCACTTCATACGTTAATGCTCCATTTGTATTCAAACTCGCACCAACGACTTTATCTCCTTTTTGTTTCGTAACAGGCATACTTTCTCCCGTAATCATCGACTCATCTACTTTTGCATACCCGTCAATCACAACACCGTCTAATGCTATTTTCTCGCCGGCTTTCGATAAAATAATGTCCCCTACACGAACATTCTCAACAGGAACAATACGTTCATTACCATGCTCTAATAATCTTGCTTCTTTTGGTGCTAGCTCACCAAGTTTTGCAATCGCACTCGTCGTTTGTTTTTTAGCTCTTTTTTCAAAATATTTTCCTAATGAAACAAGCGTTAAGACAATAGCTCCTGCTTCAATATAAACATGGACATCTTCTTTTTGAAATGCCATTAAAAAAATAGCAATTATTCCTTGTAAAAAAGCTGCACTTGTCCCTAATGCGACAAGAGAATCCATATTTGGCTGCTTTCTCCATATATTTTTAAAACCTACTATATAATAATGCTTTCCCCACCAAACAATAGGGATTGACAACACAAGTGTGACAATCGCATTGATGAGTGAATTTTCAAAAAGCATTGGTAAGCCAATCATGTGACCCATAGAAATATATAAAATAGCAAGTGATAGAATTCCCGAAAAAACAATCTTTTTCTTGGCATCTTCGTCATCGCTATTATCAACTGTCTCTTCTTCACTAAATAAATCGTATCCTAATTGAGAAACAGCTTGCTCAACATCTTGTATTGCTTGTTTATCAGTATATGTCACATACAATTTTTCATTGGCTAAATTTACATTCGCTTGAGTGACATAGTTAATTTTATTAACGACCTTCTCAATTTTACTGGCACATGCTGCACAGCCCATTCCTTTTACTTGATATACTTTTTCCATATTCGTCACCTCTTTTTTCTAATACCAAAAGTTTACATTTGTAAACGATAAAAGTCAATACTTTTTTATTGACTAGAGAAACATTCAAGCATACAATAAAAGCAACTGGTAATTACCAGTTGCGGAGGTTTATGTATGACAGATAAAAAAAACATCTCCTTACATTCCACATTGAGTGCAAAACTCATTGATTATATTCAACACAAAGGCTACGTTCATCAACAAATGCCCTCTGAAAGAGATATTTGCCAAACCTATCAAGTTAGTCGCACTACCGTAAGACGTGCGTTACAAGAGCTTGAAGTATTAGGGTATATTTATAAACAACATGGTAAGGGTACTTACATATCAGATCATTGGAAAACAAAACAAGATGTTTTTGAAGGATTTAGCTTTACAGAATATATGACGTCTATTGGGAAAACACCAAAAAGCATTGTTACAGATTTTAACATTGAACATCCCAATAGTTTCATTGCACATCAACTGGGATTAAGTGAAACAGATTTTGTTTTTTGCTTTAGTCGTATTCGCTTAGCAGACGATATTCCGATGCTTTTTGAAACGACATATTTGCCCCATGCTCTTTTTTCTACATTAACCTTAAAAGACATTGAGCAAATCCCATTATATCAACTACTTGAAACAAATTTTCATCAATCTATTTTATATGCAGATGAAACATGCCAAGCAGGCTACTTAACAGAGCAAGAAGCGAAACTTTTACATAAAGAAGTGAAAGAGAATTGTTTACGTTTAACACGGCAAACCGTTAACAAGCAGTTTCAATTACTCGAATATACAACGAGTGTGACACATAATGACTTATTCGTCTATCGTGTTCGCCATTATAAAAGGGGCTAATCATGTTATAAAAAATATAAAGGAGGTATTTTATGTTTCAATATACAAAGGAACACCTTGAACAATTAAGTGCTGAAATCACAACACGTGAAATTAAGCAACAACCTGAATTATGGCAGGAGGCGTTTGATTACTTTACAACACATAAAGAACGTATCCAAACATTCTTCAATCAATTACCAAATACACATATCCGTGTCATCTTTACAGGTGCAGGAACATCTCAATATGTTGGAGATACTGTTTTGCCACATATTAAACGTTACGGAGATGACAAACACTTCGACTTCCAATCTGTTGGGACAACAAATATTGTATCTAATCCACACGACTACTTTAAAAAAGATGTTACAACAATTTTAGTATCCTTTGCTAGAAGTGGTAATTCACCTGAAAGTGTCGCAACTGTTCAACTTGGTCAACAAATCGTTGAAGATTTTTACCAAATCACAATCACATGTGCACCAGACGGCAAATTAGCACAATATGCACAAGGCGATGACAAAAACTTATTATTGATGATGCCTGAACGTTCAAATGATGCCGGTTTCGCCATGACAGGAAGTTTTACATGTATGGCATTAACCGCTCTACTCATCTTTGATCATGCATCAGATGCAGATAAAGAAAAATATGTAAAAGCGATTTGTGACATGGGTCAATCCGTTATTGAACGTGAACAAGACATTCAAGAACTTGTCAACACACATTTCAACCGCGTGATTTACTTAGGTTCAGGTGCTCTGGCAGGATTGGCACGTGAAGTACAATTAAAAATTTTAGAATTAACAGCCGGTCGTATCGCTACTGCATTTGATTCATCATTAGGGTTCCGTCACGGTCCAAAATCATTTGTCAATGAAGATTCTCTTGCTTTTGTTTTTGTATCGAACGACGACTACACACGCCAATATGATTTTGACATATTAAGAGAATTACAAGGCGATAAAATTGCTCGTTTAGTTGGTAGTATTAATGTTGGAAAAGAAGAAAACTTCGACGGCGTTCAATTCACCTTTGACGAAGCATATCGTTTCATTCCAGACGGCTACCTAGCATTACCTTACGCTATGTTTGGACAAACATTATCATTATTAACATCTGTTAAAGTAGGGAATAAACCAGATACACCTTCTCCAACTGGAACAGTTAACCGTGTTGTAAAAGGTGTTATCATTCATCCGTTAGAAAAATAGAAAGAGGCGCAATATGGCAACATATATTTATGCAAAACAATTTTTCTATGAACATGACGTCAAAGAAAAAGGGTATTTAGAAATTCGTGATAATGGTACATTTGGTCAATATACAACAGAAAAACCAATTGGCACTATTATTGATTACAGTAATTACAGTATCGCTCCAGGACTTGTTGATACGCATATTCATGGGTATTTAGGCCACGATGTTATGGACAATGATATAGAAGGAATAAAAATGATTTCAAATGGTTTACCGTCTTGTGGTGTAACGTCGTATTTGCCAACGACTTTAACAGCAAGTGCTGACCTTTTAAACGATGTGTGTCAAACCATTGGTCAACATGCAAGCCATATCAAAGGGGCAAAAATTCAAGGAATTTTCCTTGAAGGTCCATTTTTCTGTGAAAAATATAAAGGGGCACAAAATCCAAAATATATGAGTGATCCTCAAAAAGAATTATTAGATAAATGGCAAGACAGTGCACAAGGTTGGGTTAAAAAAATTGCTATCGCACCTGAACGTGAGGGATCTGTCGATTTCATCAAACACGCCAAATCAAAAGATATTTATGTCGCACTTGCGCACACTGATGCAACTTATCAAGAATGCCTTGATGCAACGAATGCAGGTGCAAACATTTTCGTGCATGTTTACAATGGCATGCGTGGCTTACATCATCGTGAGCCTGGTGTTGTCGGTGCTGCTTTAACAATACCAACTGCTTTTGATGAACTAATTTGTGACGGACATCATGTCAACCCAATTTCTGCAAAAATCGTAATGGACTGTCACGGACGTGATAAAACAATGTTAATTACCGACTGTATGCGTGCGGGTGGCCTTGGCGAGTGTCAGTCAACACTAGGTGAATTTGATGTGATTGTGAAAGACGGTACAGCACGCTTAGTCGATAGTGGCAGTCTTGCTGGTAGCATTTTAGAATTAATAACCGGTGTACAAAATGTTGTGCGTTGGGGTATTGCAACACCGCATGAAGCGTTGAAAATGGCGAGTTTAGTCCCTGCTCAATCTGTCGGTATTGACAATGTTTGTGGACGATTAGACGAAGGCTATCCAGCCGATTTTATCGTGTTAAACGATTCACTTGAGCTACAAGCAACATATATTGACGGTACAGCTTACTATACAAAATAAAGGAGTAACAATATGACAAAATTAGTATTAACAAAAGAAAAATACGAGCATTTAAAACGTTTATCAAATGAGCAAAACATTATTGCTGCTTTGGCGATTGACCAACGTGGATCATTGAAAAAAATGTTAGCTGAAGGAAATCCAAATCCTAAAGGTGATGAAGCTATTATCACATTTAAAGAATGTATTTCCGAAGAATTAACACCTTACTCTAGCTCTATTTTATTAGACCCTGAATATGGTATTTCTGCTTCTAAAAAACGCGATGAAAACTGTGGTTTGATTGTTGCATACGAAAAAACAGGTTATGATGCAACTGAAATTGGACGCTTGCCAGATTTATTACCAAACTGGTCTGCTAAACGTATTAAAGAATTAGGTGCCGATGCTGTCAAAGTACTTTTATACTATGATATTGATGAAAGTAATGGCATCAACGATATTAAACACGCTTGGGTAGAACGTGTTGGTAGCGAATGTGTTGCTGAAAATATTCCATTCTTCTTAGAAATTGTTTCTTATGATGCGACAAATGACGATGTGAAAAGTGCAGCTTACGCAAAAGTAAAACCTCACAAAGTAAACGACGCTATGAAAGTCTTTTCTGAGGCACGCTATAATGTAGACGTATTAAAAGTTGAAGTACCCGTGAATATGGCTTTTGTTGAAGGCTTTACAAAAGACGGTGTTGAACCAGTTTATACAAAAGAAGAAGCAAAAGCATTCTTTAAAGAACAAGCAGATATCACACATTTACCATTTATCTTCTTGAGCGCAGGTGTTTCTGCGGAATTATTCCAAGACACATTAGTATTTGCGAAAGAAGCCGGTTCAAACTTTAACGGTGTTCTATGTGGCCGTGCAACATGGAAAGACAGTGTACCAGTATTTGCAAAAGAAGGCGAAACATCTTGTCGTGCATGGTTAGCTGAACATGGCAAACATAATATAGATGCATTAAATGACGTATTAGTAACAAGTGCATCTTCATGGGAAGATAAAGTAACCGTATTATAAGAAGTATTTAAAAAGAGTGAATAGCAACATATTCACTCTTTTTTTGTATCTTTAAAACATGTTATAAAAATGTAATATTATTTTAAAAGTGAATATTTATTCGTAATTAAATTTGAATATTTTATTTATTCATTTTTTCCTACCCCCTGAGTAGTATTTATACAAAAATAAATATGAAAACCGTATAACAGAGCTATTGTTTTCTAATGAGATTCATAGTACAATTTGTCAGTAAAATTAAAAATGGAGGAAATTTATTATGAATCATTTAAAGAAAAAAGGAGCTATTCTTTTTGCGGTGTTAGCACTCGTGTTGAGTACTATTCTACCAACTCTTTCACATTCAGCATTTGCTGAAACAAATCCTAAAAATACAATTGTAGGCTGAGTTAAAGTATGGTCAAACGAAAAAGCTCGTCAGTACCGTACAAGTTTATTTGACGTTCAAGGTGGCTCACACCCAGCAGGTGCAACCGACTTTACCGGCTATTCAGACGTTCCTGTTCTTCTAGCAAACGCAACAACTGGTGACGTCATTACATCAACTGTGTCACAAGGTGTAAATGGTGAATTTACATTTGAAAATGTGCCAGACGGAGAATATGTTGTGGCTATCGCTGGACAAACAATGACAACAAAACAACGTCACGATATTGTACCATTGTCAAAAATCTTTGACGGAGCTGAGTTCCAAACAAATGATGTGTCTCAAAAAATCGTGATACAAAATGGTGTTGTAAGTGTCCCTGGTTTAGTAGATGTTAATAATGAGCCTGAAACAGAAATTATCTTCGGTGTTGTTCACCACGCTTATAGCGTAACATTAACATCAAAATACGGGAAATTTATTTTTGGTACACAAAATGGTAACCAAGATTTCGGTACTGAAGTAGACGTAAACGGTACACCTTTACAAGTCTTTACTGCTTACCAAGGTGGATTAAGAACATTTGAACAAAACAATAATATTTTTGCATCAAACGCCGGTGTACTAGACGGTGATAGAATCAACAACATTACAGACAAATTACCTGAACCTACTTTGAGTGATGAAGAAAAAGCAATGGGTATCACATTTGTTGGATGGCTTGCTGAACCGGCTTATGCAACACCAAGTTCTTATGACAACAGTGATCTACGTACAATGGCTGAACGTTACCCTACTTTAGCAGGTAGTTTATTATCTCCAAGTGACGCAATTTCTTTTGTTGCATTAGACGATATTACATTACGTGCGGTATTTAATATCCCTCATCACAGTGTTACATTCGCAACAAACAGTGATAAAGGTCAAATCAATGATAAAGATAATAACAAAGCATCTTACGTTGAAAAACAATTTGAAGGTAACAACAAAAAAATTGCTGAATTACCAACTGTTCAAGCAAAACCTGGATATAAATTCTTAGGTTGGTATGCTGATTTAACAGAAAATGTTATTCCAGAAACTGAACTAAAAGAAATGGTTGTTAACCAAAACTTAAAATTCTATGCTAAATACGAAAAAGCAGACCCAGAAGTATCAAATATTCCTGTTATCAACCCTATTTCAGAAGGCGACACTAAAGTAACTGGTATTGGTATCAACGGTTCAAAAATAAAAGTAACATTCCCCGACGGAACATCAAAAGAAACAACCGTAAACAATAATGAATGGTCTATTGATTTTACAAGACCATTTAAATATGGCGAACAAATCAATGCAAATCAAACAGAAGTTCAAGAAGGCGTAGAGAAATTAGTTAGCCCAATCGTTAGTCAAACCGTTGTTAACCCTAAAAAATCTGAAAATCCAATCGTATTAGCTGTCAAAGAAGAAGCTGCTGCTGTTACAGGTAAAGGAATTGCTGGCTCAACAATCATCGTAACATTTAAAGACGGTTCAAAAGTAGCAACAACAGTTGCTGAAAATGGCACATGGTCTGTTGAAGTCCCTAAAACAGCTGCTTTAAAAAAAGGTGATAACGTATCAGTCGTTCAAATTGAAAAAGATAAATTACCAAGTAGTGCGGTAGATGCGACAGCTGTTCTAGATGAAAAAGCAGATGCTCTAAAACCTAAAACAAGCTTTGTTGAAGAAGGTACAAACGCAGAATTATCTCCAACAGTTGAAGGCTTAGTTAGCAAAAAAGATATTCCTAATTATAAATATGTGACAACTGAAGTTGTAGACGGAAACTTAGTTCATGTGTATAAAAAAGTTGACGAAAAACCAGATAAACCTGAACAACCTGAAACAACTACTACATCTACACATACAACAACTAAAGTACCATCTATACCAACAGTTTCTACACCAGTAAGACCAAGTGTATCAACATCTAAATCAATGCACAATACACAAAGTACAGCTACAAAAGAAACATCAGCAGTAGCTACATTACCAAAAACTGGTACACAAGATGGCACATTATTCGTCGTTATCGGTTTATTATTAACCGTTGTAGGTATCGTTGTTTACAAAAAAAATAATGCATAATTTATAAAAAGAGCTTGAACTCAACACATCCTGTTGAGTTCAAGCTCTTTTTTCTATCTATACATTTTCTCTCTTTTTCTAAAACACCACCATAAAACTATAAAACTAATTTCGACAATACCAAACACCATGATAAAACATCCCAAGAAAAAGTCTTCTGTCAAAATCAAAATAATCGGATCTGTTACTGGATTAAATAGCCATGCATCATTATTAAAAAAGACATGATGAAACAAAACAAACCAGTAATTGAACCCCATGGACAATACAATCACAATGACAATCGGTAAAAAAATCATGATACGACACATGCCTTTAAACCATGCCTCATCTTGATATTTTTTGATACAAAACAATACAAGAATACTTCCTACTAAAGACAATACAAAAATACCATTATTTAATAAAAATAGTTGTTTTACTTCAAAAAAATGAAATACACCTTGCGCTGATACGGGAATATTCGGCATGGCTAAAACGGATTGAAAAGGATTCAGTAAGTACCCCAATAACACATCATAATTTTGACTTACTTGTTCATGTGTTAACCCTACTAACACTTGAGTATCCAAGCTCGATAACTGCCATAAAAATAAAGGTTTACATAATAAAGTTATCAAAATAGCACCTGACAATATACACACTGTCAAACACGTTAACATTACCATTCGTTTCACATTCATAAACGACCTCCTCTCGTTTATTTTATATGATACTATAAAAACCGAACAAACCGCAATTCTTTTTATAGACGCTCCTCTCAGATTTGTATACAATAAAAAGGACGGAAAGGGGACTTTATATGTCTTTAAAAATTTTTAAAACCATTGTAGCAACACTTATTGCTACCATTATTGCAGATCTTTTCTCCATTCAATATAGCCTAACATGCGGGCTAATCGCGATGCTGAGTTTACAAGACACCGTTCTATCCACTTTAAATAACGCGAAAAAACGTCTATACATTGCATGTTTAGCACTAGGTTTATCAAGTTTATTATTTTTTGTATTCGGCTTTTATTTTTGGGTATGGGGACTTTTCCTATTCATATTTGTGCCTATGACCTATTATCTAAAAGGACAGATAGCACTTGTTCCTAGTTGCGTGCTAGTTGGGCATTTATACACGCTCCAATCAACTGACTATACTGTTCTTTTAAACGAATTTGCCATTTTATCCATTGGTATTTTAACTGCAAGTATCATCAATAGCTACATGCCAAAAAAAGATAAAGATATTGCTGAATTAAAACAGCGTATCGAAGAACATTTGTCAGTGGCATTAACACAACTTGCTATTCTTTTAAATGCACAAATATCCAGTGGTGCCACAGCGACAACAAATATGGCACATTCTATACAACATACACTTTATGCAGATTTAATCAAAGCTGAAACGCTTATTTTAAACGAAAGAGATAATCAAGTTTTTCATAAACAAAGTGATTATAATGTGTCGTATATTCTAATGCGAAAACAACAATATACTCTTCTGTCTTATATGTTTACCTATGTTCGCCCTGTCAACGTGCATCAAAAAGAACACGTTATCTATCTGTTTGAAAAAACAGCGCAACAAGTAACCGAATGGAATACAGCTGAAACGCTTATTCAGGACATTGAACAATGTTATACAACGCTTAAAGATGCACCACTACCCCAAACACGAGAGGAATTTGAAGAACGTGCCATGCTCTTTCAACTCCTAAATGATTTAGAACGTTTTTTAAATGTTAAAAAAGACTTTATTCTCAACTTATAAACTATCAGTCTTGATATATCTATGATATAATCAATCTAATGTATTGGAGGTTTACTATGTACTTAAAAAGAAAATTGGCTAGTTTTATCGGAAAAACAACATTAAAAACATTGCGACTTTTGAAAAAAAGTGGTAGTAGCTATCCCGGGAAAGTAGCACTTTCTGTTGATAAAGATGTCTTGTCAGAATTAGCACACGATTATGAAACGATTATTATTACAGGCACAAATGGTAAAACATTGACAACTGCACTGACTGTACAAGCACTGAAACAAAAATACCCAAATCTATTAACTAACTCAACCGGTTCTAATATGAAGCAAGGGATTGTATCTGCCTTTTTATCACATAAAGCGAAAAAAGGAGAGAAAAAAATTGCTGTACTTGAAGTTGATGAAGCTAATTTAGTCTATGTTGTACCACATTTAAAACCAAAAATCATTTTGACAACAAATATTTTCAGAGATCAAATGGACCGTTTTGGTGAAATTTATACCATTTATCAAAAAATTTTAGACGGTATTATGCTCTCACCAGAAACAATTGTAGTGGCAAATGGAGATAGCCCTATTTTTCATTCTGCCTCATTGCCAAACAAACGTGTCTTTTTTGGATTTAATTATCAAAAAGACAGTGATTTACAAGCACACTACAATACAGATGGTATTTTATGCCCTAACTGTGAAAAAATATTGCGTTATCGCTCGATTAGTTACTCTAATTTAGGAAAATATTATTGTCCAAACTGTCAGTTTAAGCGTCCTAATCTTGATTATGCTGTGACAAATATTGATTTATTGACACTACAAGAAAGTGTTTTCGATATTGACGGACATACATTTACCTTACCCATTTCAGGCTTATACAATATTTACAATGCACTTGCTGCATACAGCATTGCTTCTTTAATGGGTATTTCCGTTGAGGACATAAAAACAGGCTTTAAACAAACCCAACGTGTCTTTGGTCGACAAGAAATCATTCACGTTGACGATAAGTCACTGCTCATTAATCTTATTAAAAATCCAACAGGTTTAAATCAAGTTCTGGATATTTTACAGTTTGAAAAAAATCCATTTACATTGATTTCTGTTTTGAATGACAATTATGCTGACGGACAGGATGTCAGTTGGATTTGGGACGGTCAATACGAACAATTACAAGATATGCCTATCCAACAATTAGTTGTCGGAGGAAAACGTCATCAAGAAATGTCACTCCGCTTAGAAGTGGCAGGTTTTAAAAAAGAAAATATGGTTATTGCTGCATCAATACAGGATATTATAGAGCACATTAAGCATGCCCCAACCAAACATATAAATGTTTTGGCAACCTACACAGCAATGCTTGAATTAAGAAAACAACTATCTCTACAAGGATATGTGAAAGGAGAACTCAACTAATGAAAACCATTCGTATTTGTCATTTATATGGCAATCTATTAAACACTTATGGTGATAATGGCAATTTGTTAATTCTCCAGTGGCGAGCAAGAGAGCACGGATACAATGTCGACACAACCATTGTCAGTTTAGATGACCCATTCAATCCCGACGACTACGACCTCATTTTCTTTGGTGGTGGTCAAGATTATGAACAACGTATCGTTTCAAAAGATATTCAATACAAAAAAGACGCTATCATCTCTTATATCGAAAACAACGGTGTTGTCGTGGCGATTTGCGGAGGATACCAACTCTTAGGTCATTATTACACAAGTGCCGTTGGAGAACGCATAGAAGGTATTGGAGCAATTGATTATTATACTACTAATCAAGACGGTCGCTATATAGGAGATATTACCATTTATGATGAAGAAACCGGCTTTACTTATGAAGGATATGAAAATCATAATGGACGTACCTTTTTAGGTAAAAATGTCCAACCTTTAGGAATTGTCGAAAAAGGTTTTGGAAATAATAACGAAGATAAAACCGAGGGCGCTCGGTACAAAAATGTCTTTTGTAGTTACTTCCACGGTCCTTTACTCGTTCGCAACATTCATCTAGCCGACTATATTATCGAAAAAGTAATTCATCAAAAAATGGCTTAATCCATACCCCATAAAACTTAAAGTTTTATGGGGTATTATTTTTAAATGACTTTTTCATCATTTATTAGTATAATGACGTTATGTCAAAAATAATATCAACTAACGGAGTTTTATTATGGAAAATTGGATTACAGACTTTATGAGTCAACATGGTTATCTAGCAATCTTCTTACTGGTTGCTCTGGAAAATATTTTCCCACCCATTCCGTCAGAAATCATTTTAACATTTGGTGGTTTTATGACACTAACAACAAACATGACTTTTATGGGTGTTGTTTTATCTGCAACAGCCGGTGCTGTAGGTGGTGCCATTGTTTTATACGGTTTAGGCGCTTTACTAAAAAAAGAAACTATCGAAAATATTCTTGATGGAAAAATTGGTAAAATCTTTGGTTTTAAACGAACAGATGTAGACAAAGCGATTTCATGGTTTAATAAACACGGTGCAATTACTGTATTATTCACACGCTGTATCCCCGTTGTCAGAAGTTTAATTTCTATCCCAGCGGGTACAAGTCGTATGCATTTAGTACCATTTACACTCTATACAACAATTGGAACATTTTTATGGAATATACTAATGGTATGGATTGGTTCTGCTGCTGGTTCAGGTTGGCATGAGGCAGCGGATAATATTGACCATTTTTCAAGTCTTTTTAAATATATACTATTAGCCATTGTTATTCTTGTTATAGGATTCTTTATTTATAAAAAAAGAAAACAAAAAAATTAAATAAACAGGAGCTATCCTCCATTATACAAAAGCAGTGAACGGACGTTTTCAGACCTCCGTTCACTGCTTTTATGTATTTAGTTAGTTGTATCAACTGCCATCATCCCTTTATTTTCTTCATACGTTTGAAACCACTGATTTTCTGGTTTATAAAAAACACTTGTCAAATATAAACCATGCGGAGCTGCTGTTGGACCGGCTTCTTGCCTATTTTTAACAGTTAATAATCGCTTTAGTTCCGTAACAGGTTTTAATCCATCTCCTATTTGTAACGTTGTCCCAACTAAAATACGAACCATATTGTATAAAAAGCCGTTCCCTTCAAAAATAAAAATCAATTCTTGTTCCTCTTCCTTGTATACAATATCGGCTTTTGTCACACAACGTATCTTATTTTCTTTATCTGTTTTTGTTGAACAAAAACTCGTAAAATCATGTTCACCCAAAACATCTTGTAACGCTTGTTTCATTTTATCTATATTTACACGATACGGATGGTGTAAGGCATATCGCTTTTTAAAAGGTGATTGATACTCCCCTAAGGAAACATGATACATATACTGTTTTCCACATGTATGATACCTCGCATGAAATAATGACGAAATTATTTCAACTGAACCTATTCGAATGTCTTCTGGCAATAAACTATTCAATGCTTTTTGCATACGCTGAATGGGCAAAATAGCCGGATAATCAAAATGAATCACTTGTCCTGTTGCGTGTACTCCAGAATCTGTTCTTCCAGACGCCACAACGCCTATTGACATCCCTTTTGTCATTTTATATAACGCTTTTTCTAATTCTTCTTGAATGCTCTTTCCATTAAGCTGTCTTTGAAACCCAACATAGTCTGTCCCGTCATAAGAAACAATCGCTTTATAACGTTGCATATCATCTTCCTTTCTTTCACTTTCTTCGATGTATTATAGCACATCATTCTATGACAAGAACAGGATAAACCGATCTTTTCAAGTGTCGGTTTATCCTGTATTCTATATTCTTCTAAAACGAGTACCTTGAGGTGTATCATCTAAGACAATACCTTGTTCTTTTAAATAATCACGTATCTCATCACTTCGTTTAAAGTTCTTTTCTTGACGTGCGACACGACGTTCTTCAATTAACGCTAAAATATCATCATCTAACAGTGTTTCTTCTTCCAGCTCAACTCCCAGAATACTTACCAATGTTTTCAAACGTTCCAACGCAAATACCGCAACATCATGATTGATATGTTCTTTTTCGCTATAAATATTCATATCTTTAACAAGCTGATAAATAACCGTCAAGCCATTTGGAATATTGATGTCATCGTCCATTTCAATCACAAATTGTTCTTCATGGGATTGCACCGTTTGACGCATTACCTCATCGCTTTCAGCTACTTCTACACTTGCTGTTTTTAAGCGATGCGCTAAATTTCGATATGCCTGTTTTAATTTTTCAAGATTATTACTTGCCTCTTGGATAATATTTTCTGAGAAAGCAAGAGGATGTCTATAATGCGCACTTGCCAATAACAAACGTACCACCTGTGGATTAACTTGTTTTAACAAATCATGCGCCAACACAAAATTCCCCAAAGATTTACTCATTTTTTCGCCATCGAATGTCACAAATCCATTGTGTAACCAATAGTTCGCGAATGGTTTACCCGTTTTAGCTTCAGATTGTGCAATTTCGTTTTCATGATGAGGGAAAATTAAATCGTGCCCACCGGCATGAATATCAATCGTATTTGATAAATATTTCGTCGCCATTACAGAGCATTCAATATGCCAACCCGGTCTACCTTCACCCCAAGGCGACTGCCAACTAATTTCTCCTTGTTTAGCAGATTTCCATAAAGCAAAATCTAATGGATTTTCTTTTTTATCTTTTTCATCATCAATGGTGCGTTCACTAGCACCCGCTCTTAAATCTTCCAAAGATTGTCCACTTAGTTTTCCATACGCATCAAACGCACTTGTACGGTAATATACATCTCCACCAGAAACATAAGCAAATCCTTTTTCAATCAATTCTGCCACAAAAGCAATAATATCGTCAATAGAGTCCATAACACGTGGATTTAGCGTTGCTTTTTTTATATTTAATAAAGATGTATCCGCATAAAACGCCTCAATAAATTTATCCGCAACCTCTCTAGGTGTTAAACCTAATTCATGCCCTTTGGCAATAATTTTATCATCAACATCTGTAAAATTAGAAACATACTTTACGGTATAGCCTCTATATTCAAAATAACGACGAATCGTATCAAAAGCTACCGTACTTCTTGCATTCCCAATATGAATATAATTGTAAACCGTAGGTCCGCAAACATACATGCTAATTTGTCCCTCATTTATTGGAACGAATGTTTCTTTTTGCTTTGTTAAAGTATTGTATAACTTCATTTTTTCTACCTCCTACATATATCATGCCACCTAGTATCGCCAAAGAAACGACCGTTATCAATAGCCCTACACTAAATGCTTTAGGCACATAGACCATTTTAATACGATGTTGTCCACTTGCCATTGGAATTGCCATTAAACTATTCCAAACTTTTTGTGGTTGTACTTTAACATCATCTACCCAAATAGACCATCCTTCACTATAAGGAATACTAAATAGTAGGTGTGTACTATTATCCGTCAAATGAACCGTTCCCTCCATGGTGTTATTACCCCAATTTGTCACAGTCATTCCTTGTTTTGTTTTAGGCCCAATCGCAATATCAACAGCATTATTATCCATTTCCCACAAGGCAACATTTCTTAACGACACTTCATTTGCTTTTGTAAAGGTTATTTCAAAAGTGGTTTCTACATTTTTTTGTTGGTAAGCCACATTCCAAAGTTGCTGCTTATCAAACATTCCGTGATATTCATAATTTGCTTTATTTAAAGAAATTGCCATATCTGACCGTTGCTCACTAAGCATCCCCGGCAAAGATAAATAATAAGCATTATCCGTTGACGGAACAAATGTATAGCGAATTTTACCTGGTTTTGATAAATCCAATCGTTTAAAAGATGAATTAGCTAAATCATTCGGATTGGTTGCTTCTAAATTTTCTAGTGTAATCTCTTTAAACGCCTCACGTTTAAAATATTGAATACTTTGTCCAGAAAGATGTTGTAAAATAGCCATCTGGTTTTCTGCAGGTTTATTATCTTCAAGCGTTAAATTTAATAAACCCTCATTAACGCCAAATCCTACTGAAAAATAACGTTTATTTTCATAAACACGTACACGATCTGTTTCAGAAATAGCATTATAATATTGATAGAGATCTTTTCTCGTCGTTTCTCTTGAAAAACTGTAAATATATTCACTTTGTTTTTGTTCATCTGATAAATTTCTCATTTGGACTAAATAACGAATACCAAATAACGCATCTGTTAAAGGTGTCCCCGATGTATAATTTGTTGATGCATTGGCTCCTGATGAACCTAACGCATCAAATAAGTCCATGGTATCAACTTCCATATTCGAACTAAAATGAGATAACCCCGGATAGTCAAACATAAACGGATCATTATTTGAGCGTTGGAATATTTTTTCAATACGATAAAAATTTGTTTTCGGTGGACGAATTGGGTCAATCGCACTCTCTATTGTCTTTTGTGCATTTTCTAAACGATAGGCACCCGCATACCCTACTCGTGATTGTACAATATACGCATTAGCACCTAATTCCAAACATGTCACTGCCAATAAGACAATACTCGACCATTTATATTCTTTCATAAAGAACATCACAACAACAAACATCCAAAACAGTGTTGATAAAATTTGTTGAGGAACGGACATAAAAGATTGTGATGACTGATATACAATACCATTCACTAATATAATGATGCCTGAAGAAAGACATACTCCTGCTAAATCCACTCGTTGCCACTCTCTAATGGCTCGATATGCCAATAACACCATAAAGAAGCAAATCAAAAAACTAAAACGATGATAAAACCATGCTGGCTCTTGCCCTAAATGCCATATTCTATGTATCATATTAAAAATCATGGATAATAAAAACACACCAAAAACACCAACAGCAGCTATACGCTCAGACTTACGAAATACTTTTGTCATAAAGTAAAAAATAAAGCCTATCAATGCAATACTACCAAGATAAATATTCGGTAATCCATGTGGCATTTGATCATGGTCAAATGCTCCAATCATCAATTTTGATAAAAGTAATACCGGATCTGCTTCTATTTTTGTAGAAAAAACAAATGGATCTGTATAGGTACCTTTACTAATGAGCAAATTTTGAATAATAGGGTACAAAAACACAAAACTTATACCCACAGCAAGAAATGAATACCCTGCTAATTTTAAAATAGGGAGAAAATAAGATTTTAATTTCTCTTTGAGTGTTTTTCCTGTATAAATTTTCGCCATATAAAATAGGCTATACAAAATAATAAACAAACAAATCATATATGCCATATAATATTGGCAAATCATCATTACAGCCAATATCAATGTATATTTATACCCTTTTTGTCCGCTTAGTACATTCTCAACCCCCATGATAATCAATGGTAAAAAGACTAAAGCGTCATACCATAACGGATTCATTTGATACGCTACAGCAAAACCAGACAACGCATACAAAGTTGCAAAAGTCGGTACTAATAAAGGACGTTTTTTCAAAGCATCATAACGCTTCACAAGAAAATGACAAAATGTTAATCCCATACAACCATAACGTAATAACAATGTTACTGTCGCTGCCAATCGAATTTCATCAAATGGGAATAAAGCATAAATAAAATTAAATGGGCTAAGCAAGTAATATCCCCACACACCCATCATATCTCCACCAATAGATTTGGAGAACGAATAAAAAATACCTGAAAAATCTAAAGATAAAACACTTCTTCTAAAGAAAGCAAACAAATCAATGTATTGACTTGCAAAATCAATCGCCATTAAGGTGTTTGAACCAAATGGATAAACACCTAAAAAAATGTATACAATAAACATCACAACGATTGGTAATAAACCACTTAATATATAAATCAATTTTTTATCTTTCACACACATCACCCAACTTTAGACGGTAAAAACTCATCTAGTATACTAATAAATAAAAAGTATCTTGATATACTTGTCATTGGTTCTAAGAAAATTACCTTATACTCTTTCGTCTGAATGGCTAACATACCATGCCATGACACATCATACCAATTTAACGTATTCCATTCATAAAAGACATCATGTAAGACAATACCCTCTTTAGAAATAACAAGTTCGTGCTCTTGCGTTGGTGTTAATGACATTTTAAAAGATGTGACATCTTCGTATAAATCAACAGAAAACATTTCTCCATTTTCTAATTCTTCTTGAACAAATGATTTCCAAACAGCTGTATGATCCTCTTGAAATAATTCAAAAGCCTGAGGAGGTAGCATTGCAGATAAAATAACTTGTTCATGTTGATCTGTTTCAAACACTAATGCCTTTGCCTGTTTATTTGTTTGTGGAATAAATGAATAGTTAATAATATCATGATAAAAATACGTTTCTTCTGTTTTACTATTTTTTATACCTAATTCGTAAAATTCAAATACACCCGTTTTCTGATGCTGTCTAACCGCGATATACCACATCGCCACAATCAGTCCAATACTCACTAATTGTACAAATAAAAACATAAAAGAAATACTCGGATAAGTACTGAAAAACGCTTTAATATACTGGCAAACTAAACACAACAATAATAAAATAACACTAAAAAATGCATAGAGAACAAGCACATCTCGTCGCATTTTAAATGTGTTCTTCAATATTCCCATTTCCATTTTGGGCACCTCCATTTGATATATCTTCTTTAAACTGATTTCTTCTTAATGTAAAATAATCTGGAACCGGATCTACGCCGCCTTTAATAAAAGGATGACATCGACAAATTCTACCCATTGCCATCAGTGATCCTTTTAATGTTCCATGTTTTTCAATTGCTTCTAAAGCATAGTTAGAACACGTCGGTTCGTAACGACAGCTTGGAGGAAACAACGGGGAAATATAGTGCTGATATCCTTTTACCATACCTTTTGCTATTTTCTTCATAAACGTTTCTCCAAAAAACTATTCTTCCGTCTAGTATAACATAACTCATATCAAAGAAAAAGCTACCGTACTAATTCCAATAAAAAAGATTGCTATTCTTTCATAAAATAGCAATCTTTTTACATTTATCACGGTGGAGCCACTGTACCGAATCCTTCTGTTGCGGTTGTATTAATACGTGTTCTCAAAATTGTTGTCGTAAAATCATCTGGGTTCGCAGTTGGCAAGCTATAATTTGGTGCTGTATTTGGTACCGATGACTTCAATTCCAATTTTGGCAACTCATAATTTGGTGCTTCATCCGGCACCGATGAGATTTTCATCGTTGGCAAGCTATAATTTGGTGCCTCGTTTGGTACTGACGACTTCAATTCCAATGTCGGTAAGTCGTAGCTAGGTGCTTCATCTGGTACTGATGAGATTTTTAGTGTCGGTAATGTATAACTTAATGGCTCTTCCGGTACTGACCATGTACCTTTTGTTGTCGTATAATATGGCTTGTATTGTTTCACAAGAATATACCCAACATACTCATAGCAGTCATGAATATTTTCTGGTGTATGTGTTACTCGCCCATTTTGAACTGTTGTCGACACATTATTCATTAAATAACTATGTGCATACACATGATTTGTATATAATAAACCAATATTAGCTCCTGAAAAAATCAAGAATAACGCAATCATTTTTGAACGTTTACGTTGCCATTTACCTAATACAATCGCCCCAATTAAACATAAACTACCTAATACAATTAAAGTTGTCGTAACTTCTTTTGTGCCTGTATGTGGTAAAACACTTAGTTTTTGTTTTGGTGTTACCACACACTCCCCTGTTTGTTTATAAACAAGAACTACTTGCGCATTTTCACTATATACCGAAAAATCAGGAGATGCATAGACTATTTTGGATTTGTCTACTTTAGATAATTGAGCCATATCCACATGTTGATAAACGACCGTATTTTGTGTATACACTTCTGAACCAAGTGCTACTTGAGTCACACTACCAAAAACTAAACACAAAATACCTAAAATCTGTATCCATCGTTTCATAAAATCTCTCCTTTCTTTAATTTATTTTATCTATAATTTTTATAAATAAGACTAAAATATTGTACCCTCCCCCTTACGAATTTGTCAATCCTTATATTTTTAAAAAATCACTTTCAATCAAACAATAAATAATAATCTATAAAAAATTAACTTAATATAAGTTGGCACAATATCTCATAAGCGATATACATCATCAAAAATTCATTATAAAAGGATTATCCTATGAGTAATAAGACTAAATCTAAGAAAAATTATCACAAAATCAATAAATGTAACATTATATCTATCAATTTTATTTATTAATACAGTTTAATGAACAAAAATCTAGTTCTATAATAAAAGTGTAAAATGAAGAAAAACACAACACACATTCAAAACTAAATAAAAAAGCTCAAAAAACTTGAGCCTTTTAATCTATAATAACGCCAATCTTAAAAGTATAAAAGATTACATATACTGAAAAATAAATACTTTCTTAAAACACTTTTATATTAAAAAATCCGTTCTCAAATATCTTATGAAATATGTATGTCACACATACTTATCGACTATCAAGAAACAAAGCAATACGTACTTTGACCTACAAAACAATTATACATACCACACAAATACTTTAATTATTTACGATATTTCTTATTCTGCCGAATTTTCTCTATTTTTTATTTTGAATACAATTTTCATTGAAATCATGTGCAATGACCTATATACATAATACAATAATATTAAGAACTATTAACAAAACAAAAAGGAATGTATCACGAGCTGCCCATTGTAACTGTCGATATTTACTACGGTTTTCACCACCTTGGTATCCCCTAGCTTCCATAGCATTGGCTAATTCATCAGCACGTCGTAACTGTACTGCAAATAAAGGAATTAAAATTGGAATAACCGCCCTAATACGCTTGATAAAACTACCCTCATTAAAATCCACACCTCTTGAGCGCTGTGCATTCATAATCGTTTTGGTTTCATCTAAAATCGTTGGCACAAATCGCATTGCAATCGACATAATCAACGCAATTTCTTCAACAGGCACACCGATTTTTTTCAAAGGACGAATTAAACGTTCAATGGCATCTGCCAGCATAAGCGGATTAGTTGTTAATGATAGGACAGTCGCTGCACCAATAATTAACATAAATCGAAACGTCACAAACAATGCATTCCAAATACCAAGTGTTGTTACACTCACAAAAGAGAAAGAAAAAAGAATATCTCCCTCTTGTAATAAGAATATTTGTAAACTAGCTGTCACTAAAATAATCCACAACATCGGACGAATTCCTCTCCAAAAAAAAGAAAAAGAAACCTCTGATAATTTAACTGTTAACAGTAAACACATACTCAATAAAAGATAATCATAAATGGTGTTAGCTTGAAAAACAATCATCAAAAAGAAAATCGTTCCCAATAATTTTGCACGTGAATCAAGTCGATGAATGCGTGAATTTCCCGGAATATATCTACCCAATATCACATTGTCTAACATGAACGACCTCCTAATGCTTTCGTTAGTACATCAATTAAATCGGAAAAAGTTAAAACATCTTCCACATCGCACCCTCTATGTCTTAAAGATTGCACAAACGCCATAGCTTGAGGAGTATCAATTTCTTGATTTTTCAACCACTCTCTATCTCTAAAAACACGTATTGGTGTATCCATTTTTTCAATTTTTCCTTGTTTTAAAACAACAACATTATCTGCATATAATGCCACATCATTCATTTGATGCGTTACTAACACAATCGTTAATCCATATTCTTTATGTAATGTATCAAATAATGTCATCATTTCCAAAGCCCCTCGCGGATCCAATCCAGCCGTCGGCTCATCTAGTACCAATATATCCGGTTCAATGGCTAAAATACCCGCAATTGCCACACGTCTCATTTGCCCACCAGACAACTCAAAAGGAGAATGCGTGAAAAACCTCTCATCAATCCCCACCATGTTTAACGCTCGCTTCGCTTTTTGTTCAGCCTCTTTCTGACTAGCCCCAAAATTCATTGGCCCGAACATCACATCTTTTAATACCGTTTCTTCAAATAACTGCGACTCCGGAAATTGAAATACAATACCAACCAATTTTCGTAACATTTTCAAGTTTTTTTCTTTTGTCTGATTTGTTATTGTATATTGCTCAATGCTCACCATTCCCTCAGTAGGTTTTAATAAAGCATTCAAATGTTGAATAAGTGTCGATTTGCCACTTCCTGTTTGCCCAATAACTGCTGTATAAGTGCCTTTTTCAATAGAAAACGATATATCTTGTAAACCCGTATAAGTAAAAGGTGTATCGGGTTGATAAATATAGTTTACTTGTTCAAAAGTAATCGACATACCCATTCCTCCAACTCTTGTAATGTCATATACTGCTCCGGGACACGTATCCCATTTTCCGCCAATGCTCGTTTTACTTTTTCTGCAAACGGTAATTCTAAGCCTAATGTTTCGATGTCTGTGACCGTCCCAAAAATGTCGGCTGGGGTTCCTTCATATAAAAGGCGCCCCCCATTCATCACGAATAATCTATCCGCAAGAGATGCCTCCTCAACATCATGCGTAATAGATAAAACCGTCATATCCAATGTTTGACGTAATGATTGTACAACATCAATCACACGTTTACGCCCTTTAGGGTCTAACATAGACGTCGCTTCATCTAAAATAATAATATTGGGATGCAACGCTAAAACACCAGCAATCGCCACACGTTGCTTTTGTCCTCCCGATAAACGTGCAGGTTCTTTATCTTTATAATCACTCATCCCTACTAATGCCAAAGCTTCTTCCACACGCTGTTGCATGTCCTCTCTAGGTACACCTTGATTTTCTAAACCAAAGGCAACATCATCTTCCACCGTTGCACCCACAAATTGATTGTCAGGATTTTGAAACACCATACCCATACCTTGACGAATGTCCCAAATTGTTTCTTGAGATAATTCTGTTTTATCAATACATATTTTTCCACTATCTGCCACAAGCAAGCCATTCAATAATTTTGCCAATGTTGATTTGCCAGAACCATTATGTCCAACAATGGCAACCCATTCTCCTTTTTTTACGTGAAAAGACACATTATCTAACGCTTGATGTTCTTTTGTGCCATCTTCTTTTTTATATGCATATGATAAATTTTCTACAACAATCATGTTTTACTCCATTTCATATTCTACCTAATCCAGCCAAACATAACGGATACAGCTAGCAAATTATTGATGAGATGCCACAATATAGCACACTCTAATGATTTTGTTTTGATTAAAATAAGCCCCATCGGTATACCTAACATAAAATAAGTCACAAAAGAGGTTACGGTCACACCCGCATGTGCTAAAGCAAATAAGGTGGTTGCCACTAAAAAACCAATCCATTTTTTATTTTTAAAAATATTTTGAATAAATAAACTTCTAAATAATAGTTCTTCTATAATAGGTCCCATCATCACAACAGCTAAAAAAATAGATACTTCACTAGATTTTGTCGCCAATGTTTCAATCGACTCTTGATTAATTAATGTTTCTTTAGGCAATAATTCAACGATATAGCCTGTCAAAAAATGGCACACAATACCTATAAGCAACATCCAGCCAATATTTTTTAGTGTTATCGAAGAAAATTTAAAATGTTCCATACGGTAACAAGACATAATCTTCAACATCAAAGGAAATATAATCATTTGTGCTATCGCTTGAGCCATAAACCAGTCTATAGTAAAACTTGTAACTAAAAGAACAGAAATAAAGCCTTGTAATATAAAAAAGCAAAGTATAAGCCAAATCGTACTCATCCATTTATCTTTTGTTGTCATCACTACACCTCCGCTTTTCATTCATTACATTATAACATTTTTTTATAAATAAGATATAATAAAAGTATGAACGGAGGTTTATAATGATACGAAAAGCAACGAAACAAGATATTGATGCCATTTATCCATTGATATATATTATTTGGGAAGATATGAATTATCCATTGCTACGTCTACTAGATAAGGATACTTTCCAAAAAACAATGTTACATATTTTAGCGGACGAACACGCAAAATTTAGTTACAAAAACGCGTGGGTTTACGAAAAAGAAAACCAAATTATTGGTGTATTATATGGATATGCCGGTCAAGACGAAAGACAATTTGATGAACATTTTCATACCTTTATTGATGCACATTTTCCTCACCTAAACATACGCCAATACGAAAGTAATCGTGAAAGTCACGACAATGAATGGTATTTAGACTCTTTAGTTGTTCATTCAAATTATCGTGGACAAGGGATTGCTTCAGCATTTTTTGATGTATTAAAAGACATCGTCGCTCCTTATCAACGCGTTGGTTTAAATTGCGAACAAGATAATCTTCAAGCAAAAAAACTGTACGAACGTCTTGGTTTTTCAACAGTTTATGAAATAGATTTTTTAGGACATCGTTATTATCACATGGAAAAAAGTATTTCATCACTCTAAGTACAAAGACGATACCATCATAGTGGACCGGAAAAATATGTACACTTTTTAAATAGCAAAGGCTTGAAAGCAACATATTCAACGAGTTGCTTTCAAGCTTTTTGCGTGTTATTGAAATAGATACTTGCTTTAAAATTAGCTTCCTTTTATGACCTAAGAAAAAATGAAACGTTTATGAAAAAAACCTTGTACTAAATATCTTTTTAAAGTATTCTTAAGATATGAAAGTGAGGAATTGTAATGACAAATATCGCATTAGAAAAAATTGTCCCTTCAGAAATTTTGGCATATAACGAACTATTTGCACAAACAGAAGGCATTCATTTATTAACCATTGGTGCACCTGATTTTGATGTACCTGATTTTATTAAAGAATCTGGGAAAAAAGCTATTGATGATGGATTTAATGGTTACTCATCATCAAAAGGTATGCCTGTTCTTATCGACGCTTTTGTTCACTTTTTAAAACGTCGATATGATTTATCTTATGATACTTCTCATATTATCGTTACAACTGGGGAATCTCAAGGACTTGCCGCTGTTTTACAAGCACTCATCAGCCCTGGAGATGCCGTTATTATTCCAACACCTGCTTTTCCACAATATGAATTATGCACACTTATCAATCACGGCGAAGTCGTGACAGTGGATACCTCTCACACACAATTTATTTTAACACCAGAGGCTTTAAGACAAGCAAAAATCAATCACCCAAATGCAAAAGTGGTTATTTTAAATTATCCTTCAAATCCAACTGGTGTCACATATAGTCCCGAAGATTTAAAAGCATTCGCTAAAACAGCAAACGAATTAGATTTAATTGTGATTAGTGATGAAATTTATAGCGAACTTGTTTACGATCAAAAACATGATTCAATCGCTCGTTATTTACCACACCGAACAATACTCTTAAATGGTGCCTCAAAGACGTATGCTATGACAGGTTGGCGCATTGGATTTATCGCTTGCCCTCCTGATTTATTTACACCTATTTTTAAAGCACATCAATCTAGCACGCCTGTTGGATCTCAGTTTGCCCATATTGCTGCAGCCACAGCGTTCAATGACGGAGATGCCGTTATTGCAATGATGAAACAAGCATACCAAGAACGACGTGATTTTATCGTCAAAGAACTATCCAACATGGGATTTGATGTCGCTTCCCCAGACGGTGCATTTTATGTATTCCCACGTATTCCACAACACTTGAATATGGACGACAAAAAATTTGCACGTGAGTTAGCCGTTCATGGAAAAGTCGGTGTTATCCCAGGATCTGTTTTTGGAAAAGGTGGCGAAAACTACATACGCATTAGTTATGCAACAAGTATGGATATTTTAAAAGAAAGTATGGAACGTATTCGTCTATTCATTACAAACAATCAAAATACTCAATAAATAGCAAGAAGTATTGCACTGACGCTTTCACACGTCAGTGCAATACTTTCTTATATATTACGATAAAAAAGGAACAACCTCAGCGATATTAAACGAACATTTAATTAGTCCACTCAATATGAAAGACGGTTCTTTAAATTGTAGAACTTGGGCAACAAAGACTGGAATTGTTCCACTCCTCGCGGTGCAGATAAACAACTTCATGTAGCTAAGTGAAAAAATCATCCTTATAAAATAAATAGCATCTATTGTCACAACTGCTATGAATATGTCCACACTCGACGAAGCACCTCATGCCTATAAATCTTATCAAGAAATTATTCAACAGTAGATATTTTACCTATTTATAATTAAAAACTCGCTTAATAAAAAATTAAACATTGACTTAATTACTTCTTTGAGTTATACTCTTGTTAAATAAATGTTTAATTTTTTGTTAAGGAGTTTTTTAATATGAAACGTATTTTACAAAACAAACTATTCATGACAAGTTTCACAGCAGATTTATTATCCAATTTCGGAGATACACTCTTTTACTTGGCACTGATGAACTATGTATTAGTTCTACCCGATGCAACACTTGCTATCTCAGCAATTTCCATCTCAGAACTTTTACCAACGCTAGCCGAAGTTTTTACAGGCTACTGGGCAGACAAAACAAAATACAAACTAAACACCATTTTAGCAACACTGTTTTTTAGAGTAATGATTTACTCCATTGTCGGTATACTAATGGGCTTTCAACCAGCTTTATGGATTGTTATCATTGTTGCTATTTTGAACTTCTTTTCTGATATTTCTGGACAATACGAATCAGGGCTTTTTACACCTATTTCTATCTACATCATCTCAGACGAAGACCGTGAACAAGCCATGTCTTTTAGACAAGCTATCTCTCAAGTAAGTCGAATCGGATTTTTGTCATTGGGTGGTCTATTTATTACCTGGTTTTCTTATCAACACATTGCGTTTATTAATGCTGGCACATTTTTAGTATCTGCACTTATTATGTTAAGTATTTATAAACCATTAAACAAACTCGTCCCAAAAGAAGTAAGTCACTCTACAAAAGATAAATCACATTTTTTCAATAATTTAAAAACAGCCTATGAAAATGTAAAAAGTTTACCTATCGTTTTTAAAACTTGTATCATTGCTATTTTCTTAAATGCCGTGTTTTCATCAGTAAACACACTCATGTTACGCTATATTCACGATTTACCAAACTTTTTTATCATTAACTCACAAACAACTTTAGTGATTATGTCAACAAGCATCACCATTTCAGGTATCATCGGTAGTGTATTAGGTATGACACTTTTAAAAAATACGTCATTAACCACTCTTTTAAAATGTGCCACTATCTCACCCGTTATCGTATACTTAGGATTCGGATTGGGAAATATTTATATTGTTGTTTTTGGTCTTATGTCAGTAGGTTTATTATCAAGTGCATTAAACCCAAAATTTAGTGCCATTATACTTAATTCTCTACCCAAAGATTCATTGGCAACAACACTAGGAGGACTAGGAACCGCTCTACAATCTGGGCATTTAGTTCTTGGTGTAACCGTGTCAACACTCATTACATTTATCCCACCTTACATTATCGTGTGGACTTTATTAGGATTTTCTTTATTATTAGTATTATATATTCTACTTTATGCAAAATTTGATACAATAGAAGAAAAATAAAAAGTAAGGATCGATACCATGCAATTACATTATTATCCACTTTATAGTAAATTTATTGAAATTTGTTGTTTACCCGAATTACTTATTGACGAAGAAACACTCTTAAGCGTCAAACAAAAAGATATTTTATTAAGTAATCTTCCTATAAAAACAGATGATGTACTAGAATGTCTACAGCCTTTGAAAAGCGATATTAAAAAATTCTATTTCAAAAATTTTCCTAAAATTGCATTACACTTATTTAATGTATATGTACCAGAAACCGTACAAACATTTACTGAAGGATTAAATATTCTATGTGCCTTATCAAGCGAACAGATTATTGAGGGACTAGCATATTTATTCCATGAAGGAAAAATAAAAAAACAAAATACCATAGAAGATGTTTATCGACTGATTACACAAGCAGCTGACGCATTATCTGATTCAGATAAATGGAAACTCACAAACATACTGTATCAACCTAAAGAAATGATTGACCAATTATGCGATTTACTTCTAAAAATCGAAACGATTTATGACCCTTTTTATCAACAAATGCAAGAAGAACGCACAAATTTCGGTTCATCTCTAACAACTGCTGAAGCATTAATCAATCAAATTTCTATTTTTGACAATCAATTATTAAATCACGATACAAAAAAAGACACCTGTACCGTTTGTGTTTTATCTCCCTTTTTCGCCTATTTTTTATTTAACGGGAGAGATACTTTATCAAATAAACCAGCAATTCTACTCATTGGAACACGCATGGTAGAATTATTAAACACAGCTAATGAACAATTAGATGATGATACATTTCACGAACTTGCTAAAATATTGGGTGATGCAACACGCTATAAAGTGATGTTGGCACTATCAAAAGGCACAAAAACAAAAGACATTGCCGAAACACTTAAAATGACCAGTGCTGCTGTTTCCTATCACACAAATAAACTAGCTTCTAATTTATTATTGATTTTTCAAAATGATGAACATTCGCAAGAGCAACCTATCAAATATCTTGTTAATAAAGATATTTTACGAGCGCTCATTCAAAAATTAGAAACCGACTTTGACTTAAATGAATAAAGAAAAAAACGAAAAAGTTGCGGAAAATATCCGCAACTTTTTACAGGAGAAACTAAATTATTCTATAAAAATATAGTTTAATGTTTAGCGTTACTATCAGTTTATCGCTCTATAAAAGATTTGTCAACCCTTCATTGACTTGCTTTTTTTAGTTTGATAAAATGAGGTGTAATATCAAACAACGAGGTATAAAATGGACAAACAAAAAATTGAAGAAGCCGTTAAAATGATTATTGAAGCCGTGGGAGAAGACCCAACCAGAGAAGGACTTCTCGAAACACCTCAACGAGTTGCACGTATGTATGAAGAAATTTTTAGTGGTCTAAACCAAACAGCTGAACATCATTTATCAAAAACATTTGAATTGGTTGATAGTAGTGTCGTCATTGAAAAAAATATTCCATTTTATTCAATGTGTGAACATCACTTCTTACCATTCTGGGGGAAAGTTCACATTGCCTACATGCCAACTGGTCGTGTTGCAGGGCTTTCTAAATTAGCACGTACAGTTGATGTTTATGCCAAAAAACCACAATTACAAGAACGATTAAACTTAGAGATCGCCGAAGCAATTATGGAATATTTAAATGCATCCGGTGCTTTAGTCGTTATTGAAGCAGAGCACATGTGTATGAATATGCGTGGCGTCAAACGTCCCGGAACATCTACTGTGACTTCTATTAGTCGTGGGATTTTTGAAACAGATACAACATTAAAGCAAGAAGTTTATAAATTAATGGGACTATAACACTCTCAGTGAAAAAACATCATGATGATGTTTTTTCACTGACTTTTCATTTAGCCATTTTTAAAGGAGCATATTATGGATTATATTGTCGTATCCGACTTACTCATTTTTGCCAATCATGGTGTTTTTCAAGAAGAAAAAACACTCGGACAAAAATTTTATTTAGATTTAAAACTAGGTTTATCCACACAACGTGCGGCTTTATCGAATGATTTAAAAGCCTCTGTTCATTATGGAGAACTTGCACAACATATCACAACATTATTTCAGCAACAGTCGTATGATTTAATTGAAACATGTGCAGAAAAGATTGCACACTTTATTTTATCGACATATCCAATCGTTGATGAAGCACATGTACGTGTTAAAAAACCATGGGCTCCTATCACTCTACCTGTGGAGAGCGTCTATGTTGATATTGTCAGAAAAAGACATCGTGCTTTTTTAAGTTTAGGATCAAACATTGGTGACTCACAAGTACTTTTAGAAACAGCTATACAAAAATTAAATAATACGTACATAAAAGTAACAAAACTTTCTTCTTTGTATCGCACAAAAGCATGGGGCTTAACAGACCAACCTGACTTTTTAAACCAAGTTATCGAAATCGAAACCTTTTATGAACCACAAACATTACTACAACACTTACAAAATATTGAGTTAGAGTTAGGACGTGAACGACACATACACTGGGGACCACGGACAATTGATATTGATATTTTGTTCTACGATAATCAAATCATTTATGAATCCAATTTAATTGTCCCTCATCCTTATATTCAAGAACGCACATTTGTTCTTGAACCAATATGTGATATTGCTCCGCACTATATTCATCCCGTCCTACAAAAACCAATGCGCTATTTATTCGATACATTAAAAACAGATACAGCATCGCAATGATGTTGTATCTGTTTTTTATAAAATATGCACTATTTTCCACCATATCATATAAACAAATGCTAGTAAAATAAATGTCACGACTGTCATCGCCATTCCAAAACGTAGCATATACTTTTCAGAATAATATTGCTTTGCCGTCCCAATCATGACCGTTGCTTGATGAAATGGTAATAAAAAATGAATATTGACAATAATATACGTCATCAATGTTATGATTTCAGGTCGATACCCTACTTCTTGTGTAAGTGGTAATAGAATTGGTAGTACTACCGACATTGTTGCCACAGATGAACCAATACACAAATGTAAAACCATGACAATCAAAGTAATCATTAACAAGTATATATTAGACTGTTCAACTGGAATAAACTGCTTCAATGTTTGAAAAATAATCGCCGTAATGCCACTTTGACCTAATACTTTTCCAATACTAAATACGGTCATTAAAAATAACACAAAATGTGGATTTATCGCTTTTAAATCTTTTATACCAATAACACGTCCCCCATACATTACCAAAACGCCTGCTACAGCTGGAATAAATGCAGGAATAGAATGCCATCCATACGTCATCCAACAAAAAATAATCGCCACCATTGTCAATAAAACAATGGATTGATTTCTTTTTGGTATTTGCTCTTCATTTTGCTTTGTTGGTGCAATCATACCTAAATGGAAATAAGATAAGTCTTTTTTAAACACGATATAGACAGTCACAATCGTTACAATAGACGCTATTAGTGTTGGAACTGACATCAATGCAAACCAATGCTCAAATGTCAGTCGTTGCTTGACATGCTCTCCGGCAAACGTCAGTGCTGCTTGGTTAAGTACAATATCACCATTGTTAAAAAACATATACGTCATAACAACACCGATAAATCCGTTAAAAATAATAGCTTGTTTCGCTCGTTCTTCCTGTGGTGTTTTTGCCACAAGTAATCCATTCAAAATTGTTCCAATGATAATCACTCTCGCAAATGCTTGTGGAACAAGAAATATAAATAGTAGCCCGAATAAATACGGTACACTAAGCAGTACAATCTTATTCGTTGCACTTTTCTTAAAAATCTTTTCAACATATTGATGCACAATACCAGTGTTCATTATACCTACTGATAAAAGCATTGTCGTCATAATCAAGACATTCGTATCTGACCATACAAAACTAATTATATCAACCATATTTGTTTTTCCGAATATAGCGATCATAATCAAGAAAAATAGACATGCTAGACTTTTATGTACTGCCTCCGTTGCCCAAAGAGCAGCAGAACATATCAAACTAGAAAATAAAAGACTTTGTTCTAGCGTCATATTTAAAGGGTTAACGTAAGCAATCAATGCCGATACCGTGAGAATAATGCTTAACGGCACCCATTTTATGTGTTTTACCATACGGTAAACCTCCTCTATAAGATGTAAAAGCATCTAAACAGTGTTTACCTATTTACATGGCAAACAGCGGACGCAATCATTAGTCGCATGATACTCATTTCGTTTCGTGACAACATCCCATTCACGAACACTTAACGCTAATGATTTACTCTGTTTAATCAATTAACTCGCTTTCCAGAAAATATTATACAATATCGTTTATTTAAAATACAAGATATTTTACGGACGTTTAAAAGGAGTACATCATCATGTACTCCTTTTACCAAATGATTATTGATAAGCCTTCAAATTTTCATCTTCTACTTGTTCAACCATGCGTACAGCATCTGCAATTTTTATTGCCATAAGGTGTTTCGGTATCGTATGAACACGTAACACTTCAACACCTTGAACGGCTGCTAATGCCGTTAAAACAGCAGATGCCTCATCTCTATTATCCACACCTTTTTCAGATGACATATCCACATCAAAATGATTTTCTTCTAATAATGTCGTAATAAATCTTTTTCTAGAAACACCTAAAAAAGCACAACACCCTAATTGATGTATATCACTTAAATGATTTAACAACATAAAATTCTCACGTTTCGTTAACCCAAAACCAATTCCCACATCTAACATCATTCTGTTTTTTGAAATACCATTTTTTTGTGCAATAGATAACACTTTTTTAAAATAATATGACATCACATCATGAATTGGCATACTATCAAATGTGAATTGCTCTTTCTCAGTAAACACATCTTCCTTTGTAAATTTTGGAAAAATTTTTGAACTTTCATGGTGAGGTCTAGCAATAACAGGATTAAACATCGCAATAAATCCTACATCAGAATTACCAATGACCTTTGCCATATTCTTATCACCTAATAAACCAGTAATATCATTAATAATATCTACACCTGCATCAATAGTCGCTTGAGCTACTTCAGATTTCCATGTGTCTACTGAAATAGGAATATCACTAAAAGATTTTATCGCTTTAACAACGGGGACAACACGATTTATTTCTTCTTGTATGTCCACATAGGTACTTCCCGGTCTAGTGGACTCCCCACCAATATCTAACATTTTTGCCCCTTGAGCAATCAATTCTTTTGCTCTTTGTACCGCTAACTCAACACCAAAATACTTCCCACCATCAGAAAAAGAATCCGGTGTCACATTGATAATGCCACATAGAACTGTTTCTTTACAATCTAATGTATCCCCTCTATAGTAAAATTGTCTTTCCATATACCTATCGCTCCTCATTACACATAACGCTACATATTATTGTAACATATTTTTTACAACTATATACATTTCATCATAAGGAGGCACTCATGAAAAACAAATCGCAAACCATTTTAAAAATATCTCTATTATTTATCATAAATATGATTGTACTAAATATACTTGCTAATCTCGGATTTTATATTGTGATGAGCAAAAAAAGTTACCTATTCCCTCCACTATTCTCAACGGTAGTATTGCTATTTATCACAAAAGCAATTAAAAAATAAATTTATTAAATAGGGTTGATGGCTTACGCCATCAACCCTAAAAATATAGAACCATAAAATCCGTCACAGAACTTTACGTCATTATATAAATAAAAAAACTAATGAAGACTCATTAGTAGAATTGTTTGTATTATCACGGGAATACTCCCGTGATAATACAGCGAGCTAGACTAAGTATTTATATAGCAATACTAACATCATAACGCTCTATTTAATTAAACCAATTCAATAATTACCATTGAAGCGCCATCGCCACGACGTGTTTCAGTTTTCAAAATACGTGTGTAGCCACCTTGACGTTCACTGTAACGACTTGCTAAGTCATTGAATAATTTTTGTAATACTGATTCAACAACAATTGTACCTTCTTCTTCACGTACAGATGCTACTTCATTACGTAAAAACGCTGCAGCTTGGCGACGTGTGTGTAATGTACCACGTTTACCTAAAGTAATCATTTTTTCTGCTGTTGAGCGAATTTCTTTCGCACGTGCTTCTGTTGTTACAATACGTTCATTTATCAATAAGTCAGTTGTTAAATCACGTAACATTGCTTTTCTTTGTGCACTATTACGTCCTAATTTACGGTAAGCCATGGGTATCCTCCTTTACTTTGATACTAATCTTCTTGACGTAATGTCAAGTTTAATTCAATTAGTTTGTTACGCACTTCTTCTAAAGATTTGCGTCCAAGATTACGCACTTTAATCATTTCTGCTTCTGTTTTATCAGTTAACTCTTGAACAGTGTTGATACCTGCACGTTTTAAACAGTTATAAGAACGAACAGATAAATCTAACTCTTCAATCGTCATTTCTAGCATTTTTTCTTTATGCGTGTCTTCCTTCTCTACCATGATTTCAACTTTACGAGCTTGTTCATTTAAGTTGACAAACACATCTAAATGCTCTGTTAAAATTTTAGCTGATAAACTAATCGCTGCTTCAGGACTGATTGAACCATCTGTCCAAACATCTAATGTCAATTTATCATAAATATTTTTTTGACCAATTCTAGTGTTTTCAACTTGATAATTCACACGACTAACAGGAGTGTAAATGGAATCAATCGGTAATACACCAATCGGCATATTTTCACGTTTATTGTACTCTGAACGTACGTATCCTCTACCTGCTCTTGCACTTAAATTCATTTTTAAATGTGCGCCGTCTGCGACTGTACAAATGTATAAATCTGGATTTAAGATATCAACATCACTTGTTGGTGTAATGTCACCAGCTGTTACAACAGCAGGACCTACAATATTCAACTCTAATGTTTTTTCTGTTACATCGTTCAATTTCAATGCAAGCTTTTTGATATTTAAAATCATTGTCGCTACATCTTCAACAACACCTGGTACTGTTGAAAATTCATGTAGTACACCTTCAATTTGTATATCTGTAATAGCTGCTCCTGGTAATGAAGACAACAAAATACGACGTAGTGAATTTCCAAGGGTGGTTCCGTAACCGCGTTCTAGTGGTTCAACAACGAATTTACCAAATTTGGCGTCTTCGCTGATCTCAATCGTCTCAATTTTAGGTTTTTCAATTTCGATCATTTTCTACTATACCCCTCTCCGATGGAACAGTACATGATGACATACTGTTTTAAACTACTCAACAATGTCTATACATTGTTTGTTATCATTTTATGTTTTCGTAAAACTTTAACTGTCCCGTTTCACTATACACGACGACGTTTTGGAGGACGACATCCATTATGTGGAATAGGTGTTACGTCACGAATTGCTGTGATTTCTAAACCTGCTGCTTGTAATGAGCGAATAGCTGATTCACGACCTGAACCTGGTCCTTTAACAGATACTTCCACTGTTTTCATACCGTGTTCCATTGAGCCTTTAGCAGCAGATTCAGCAGCCATTTGAGCAGCAAATGGTGTTGATTTTTTAGAACCTTTAAATCCTAAAGCACCTGCTGATGACCATGCTACTGCATTACCATGAACATCAGTAATCATAACAATTGTATTATTGAATGTTGAACGGATATGTGCAATACCTGTCTCAATATTTTTTTTCACACGACGTTTACGTGTCACTTTTTTTGCCATGAAAGACTAACCTCCCTTATTTATTATTTTTTCTTACCTGCAATTGCTTTTGCTGGGCCTTTACGCGTACGCGCATTATTTTTAGTGTTTTGTCCACGAACTGGTAAACCACGACGATGACGCATGCCTCTATAAGAACCAATTTCAATCAATCGTTTAATGTTTAAGCTCACTTCACGACGAAGATCGCCTTCAACTTTTAGTTTATCTACTTCCGCACGAATACGGTCTAATTGTTCGTTTGATAAATCACGTACACGAATTTCTTCTGAAACATCAGCTGCTGCTAAAATTTCTTGAGAAGTTTTCTTTCCAATACCATAAATATATGTTAATGAAATTACTACACGTTTGTCACGTGGTATGTCTACACCTGCAATACGAGCCATTCTTTAGGTACCTCCTTTTTTAATTATCCTTGACGTTGTTTGTGTTTTGGATTTTCACAAATTACCATCACACGACCATTGCGTTTAATAACTTTACATTTTTCGCAGATTGGTTTAACTGAAGCTCTAACTTTCATTTTTTTGCCTCCTCATAATAAAACGATATAGTATCATTTGTTTACATTAGATTATCTCATTTATTTGACGGAGTATAATTATTTAAAGCGATAAGTAATTCTGCCACGAGTTAAATCATACGGTGATAACTCAACAGTTACTTTATCTCCGGGTAATATACGGATGTAATGCATTCTTATTTTACCAGAAACATGCGCCAATACAATATGACCGTTTTCAAGTTCGACTTTAAACATTGCATTTGGCAAAGTCTCAACGACTGTTCCTTCAATTTCAATCACATCGTCTTTCGCCACGCCTTAAAACCTCCTTAGCTTTCAAGCTTATTACGCTCTAACCTGTTAATTATACCATATCACGCTTTTTTTGAAAAGTGAATATGGCTATTTTTCAATAATTTTACGGACATTATCAAAAACTATATTGATGTCTTCTTCACCATTCACATTGAAAAGAACATTTTTTTCTTGATAATAATCCAACAAAGGTTTTGTTTGTTTTAAATTAACTTGAATACGATTTTCAACCGTTTCAGGTTTATCGTCTTCACGTTGATAGAAATCATGATTTCCACAACGATCACATGTTCCTTCCACTTTTGGTGGATTATTTAATGTATGGTATGTTGCACCACAATCACGACAAATAATTCTTCCTGTTAAACGTGCTTTTAAAACTTCTGGATTTACATCAATATTAATGACTGCATCTACTTGTTTTCCAAGCTCTAATAATATCGCATCTAATGCTTGTGCTTGGTTCACTGTACGAGGAAATCCATCTAATAAAAATCCGTTAACAGTATCAGATTGTGCCAATCTTTCTTTGACAATACCATTTGTCACTTCATCAGGTACTAATTCGCCTTTATCCATAAAAGATTTTGCTTGTAGACCTAATGGTGTACCGTTTTTTATCGCCGCTCTAAACATATCTCCTGTTGAAATGTGTGGAAAATGATAGGTATCGACAATTTTTTCAGCCTGTGTTCCTTTTCCAGCACCAGGTAATCCCATTAAGATAATATTCATATTGTTTCTCCTCTATCTAATACAAGATAAAGTGTGACAAAAGCAAGAATAACACTTCAAGCTTTTGCCTAGCACCCTATTGAATAAAACCATGATATTTACGTTTAATCAATTTACCTTGAATTTGTTTCGTTGTTTCTAAAATAACACCGATAATGATTAGTAAGTTTGTACCAAGTAACGCTAAATTAGGCGGCCAACCTGGAATAAATACAGACGCAAAATTTGGGATTGCCGCAATCAATGCTAAATAAACAGCACCAACTGTACTTAATCTCATTAACAATTTAGAAATATAATTTTCTGTACCTTTCCCCGGTCTAACACTAATAATGTATCCACCTTGTTTTTGCAAGTTTTCAGCCACTTTTTCAGGATTTACTTGCACAAACGCGTAGAAGAACGTAAATAATACAATCAATGTAATATAAACCGTTGCTCCTAGAACAGTACGATAATTAAACGCATTGTTTAATAGGACAAACCATGCTTCACCTTTATATGTTGCTGCAAAAAGGTTTAAAATTGTTGCAGGTATCAATAAGAATGAACTTGCAAAAATAACAGGAATCACACCGGCTGAGTTAATTTTTAATGGTAAATATGCCATTTGACTTGCGCCATTAGCACGTTTTGAATATTGTACAGATATTTTGCGTTTTGCTTGTTCCATAAAGATAACAAACATAATCATTGCTAATATCAATACAATAATACCTACCACAATAGATATGTTAATCCATAATGGCTGTGCATCACTAGCTAAGTATTTCATGAAGAGTGTGTATAATTGAGCAGGCAACTGTGCAACAATCCCTGCAAAAATAATCATAGACACACCATTACCGACACCTTTTTGTGTGATTTGCTCACCTAACCACATTACAAGCATTGTACCTGTTGTTAAAATGAGAGCAATAAGCATATAACCACCCATAGAAGTATCGCGTACTAAACCATATCCTGTTAATGCGTTAAAACCAAAAGATACACCGATTGCTTGAATGAACCCTAAAACAATTGTGAAATAAACAGTCGCTTTATTTAATTTACGACGACCAACCTCACCTTGTTTTGCCCATTCAGTAAATCTTGGAATGATATCCATTTGTAATAACTGCACAATGATAGAGGCCGTAATATATGGAGAAACACCCAATGCAAAGATTGAGTATTGTCTTAATGCGCCTCCACCAAATGTATTTAAAATACTAAATAAACTATTTCCACTTTCCGATAAGGTTGATAATGCTGCTGCATTAACGCCAGGAACAGTAATATGTGCTCCTATACGGAAAATGACAAGAATCATAAAAGTGTAAAATATTCTATTACGGACATCTTTTACTTGGAATGCAGATTTCAATAATGAGAACATTAAATCACCTCAACAGTTCCACCAGCAGCTTCAATTGCTTCTTTGGCTACTTTTGAGAATTTGTGTGCTTTAACAGACAATTTTCTCTCTAATGCTCCATTAGCTAAAATTTTAACACCTGATAATTCTTTTTTCACTAATCCCATTTCTACTAATGCTGCTGGAGTTACTTCAGCACCATCTTCAAAACGGTTTAAATCAGTTAAATTCACAATTACATATTCTTTACGGTTGATATTATTGAAACCACGTTTTGCAATACGTTTGAATAATGGAGTTTGACCCCCTTCAAAACCTAATCTCACACCACCGCCTGAACGTGCTTTTTGACCTTTTTGTCCACGACCAGATGTTTTTCCGTTTCCAGAACCTTGACCACGACCTACACGATTACGTACGTGACGTGAACCTTCGGCTGGTTTTAATGTATGAAGTTCCATGTTAACTAGGCACCTCCTTTTATATTTTTCTATAAAATTAAATTTCTTCTACTTCAACTAAGTGAGAAACTGTACGAACCATACCTTTAATCGCATCGTTAGCTGGTTTAACCACTTGTTTATGTGGTTTTGTTAAACCTAATGCTTTACATGTATCGATTTGATTTTGAGGACGTCCGATTAAGCTACGTTTTAAAGTGATTTTTAATTCTGCCATCTCTTTTTGTCCTCCTCTTACAATTCTTCTACTGATTTGCCACGTAATTTAGCAACTTCTTCAGCACGTTTTAATTGTTTTAATCCTTCTACTGTTGCACGTACCATGTTAATTGGTGTGTTTGATCCTAAAGATTTACTTGTAATATCAGCAACACCTGCTAACTCAACAACGGCACGAACAGGACCACCCGCTGCAACTCCTGAACCGGCTGGAGCTGGTTTTAACAATACATTACCGCCACAGAAACGACCAATTACTTCGTGTGGGATTGTAGAACCAACAACTGGTACTTCAATCAAGTTTTTCTTAGCGTCTTCGATAGCTTTACGGATAGCTTCAGGTACTTCTTGAGCTTTACCTGTACCAAATCCTACGTGACCATTTTTGTCACCAACAACAACTAACGCAGCAAAACGTAAACGACGTCCACCTTTTACAACTTTAGTAACACGGTTAATAGCAACAACACGTTCTTCTAATTCTAATTTTGTTGGGTCAATAAAAACCATGAATGGGTATCCTCCTTCTTTTAAAATTCTAGTCCATTTTCGCGTGCAGCTTCAGCTAAAGCTTTAACGCGGCCATGGTATAGATAACCACCACGGTCGAAGACTACTTGCTTAATATTTTTTTCAGCAGCTCTTTGAGCAATTAGTTTACCAACTGAAACTGCTTCTTCAGATTTTGTAGCTTTTGACACTTCTTTATCTAAAGTTGAGGCACTTGCTAGCGTCACACCCGCTACGTCATCAATTAATTGAGCGTAGATGTGTTTATTAGAACGGAAAACGTTCAAGCGTGGGCACTCAGCAGTACCAGAAATTTTGTTTCTTACACGCGCATGACGAGCTTGGCGCATTTTATTTTTATCTGGTTTTGTAATCACGATGTCACCTCTTTATAAGTATAAAATATAGTTATATATGATAGACAAGTAAATAATGCTTTTAAAAAGACATTATTTACCTGTTTTACCTTCTTTACGACGTACAAATTCGTTAACGTAACGAATACCTTTACCTTTATATGGTTCTGGTGGACGTACGTCACGGATGTTAGCTGCTAAAGCGCCAACTTTCTCTTTACTAATACCACGTACGATAACTTTTGTATTTGAAGGTACTTCAACAGTAATACCATCTTCTGGAGTAAATTCAACTGGATGTGAGTAACCAACGTTTAATACAAGTTTTGTCCCTTGTAATTGAGCACGGTACCCAACCCCGATTAGTTCTAACTCTTTCGCAAAGCCTTCTGTTACACCAACAACCATGTTATTAAATACAGCACGTGTTGTTCCGTGTAATGAACGACTTTCTTTTTCATCATTAGGACGAGTGAATGTTACTTCTGCTTCACCTACATTGATTTCAATGATTGGTGAAAATGTACGAGTTAATTCACCTTTAGGCCCTTTTACTGTTACTTCTTGACCATTTTTAGTAACGGTTACGCCACTTGGAATCACAACTGGTTTATTACCAATACGACTCATGACTGCACCTCTCTTTCTTTAATTATTATGTACGAATTATCTTACCAAACGTATGCTAAGACTTCGCCACCTACATTTTTTTGTCTTGCAACTTTATCAGTGATAACACCTTCAGAAGTTGAAAGAATTGCAATACCTAAACCATTTAATACTTTAGGTACTTCATTTGTTTTAGCATAAACACGTAAACCTGGTTTTGAAATACGTTTTAAACCAGTAATAACGCGCTCGTTATTTTGACCATATTTTAAGAACACACGGATAACGCCTTGTTTGTCATCTTCAATAATTTCAAAATCTTTAATGAAACCTTCGTTTTTTAAGATTGTTGCGATATCTTTTTTCATTCTTGATGCAGGTGCTTCTAGTACCGCGTGACGAACCATGTTCGCATTACGAATACGTGTTAGAAAATCTGCAATCGGATCTGTCATAACCATTTAGTTTAACCTCCTTTTCGATAGATATGGGATTACCAACTAGCTTTCTTCACTCCAGGAATTTGCCCTTTATAAGCAAGTTCGCGGAAGCAAATACGGCAAAGTTTAAATTTGCGATAAACAGAGTGTGGACGTCCGCAACGTTCGCAACGAGTATATTCTTGAACTGCGAATTTTTTAGGACGTTTGTTTTTTGCAACCATTGATTTTTTAGCCACTTTATTCGCCTCCTTATATTATTTTTGGAATGGCATTCCTAATTGAGTTAATAATTCTCTTGATTCTTCATCCGTTTTAGCTGTTGTTACGATAACGATATCCATACCACGTACTTTATCAACTTTATCATAATCAACCTCTGGGAAGATTAATTGTTCTTTAACACCTAATGTGTAGTTTCCACGACCGTCAAATGACTTTTTACTTACACCGCGGAAGTCACGCACACGAGGTAATGAAACTGTTACTAATTTGTCTAAGAAATCATACATTCTTTCGCCACGTAAAGTCACTTTTGCTCCGATTGGCATTCCTTCACGTAAGCGGAATCCAGCGATAGATTTTTTAGCTTTTGTAATGACAGGTTTTTGTCCTGAAATCAATGTCAATTCATCAACAGCTTTTTCTAAGTTTTTAGCATTAGATACTGCATCACCAACACCCATGTTGATAACAATTTTCTCAACTTTTGGTGCTTGCATTACAGATGCATAATTGAATTTTTCTACTAATGAAGGGATAATTTCCTTCACATATTTTTCTTGTAAACGATTCATTAAAATAGCTCCTCCTTCCTCGGTTTATTATTTATCGATAGCTTCACCAGTTTTTTTAGAAACGCGTACTTTTTTACCGTCCACTACTTTATAGCCAACACGAGTTGGTTGGTTTGTAGCTGGATCGATTAACATAACGTTAGAAACATGGATTGGCGCTTCTTTCTCCACGATTCCGCCATTTGGATTTGCTTGTGTAGGTTTTTGATGTTTTTTAACAATATTTACACCTTCAACAAGAACGCGATCTTTTTTCGGAAAAGCTTTAGTTACTACGCCTTCTTTGCCTTTATCTTTACCAGTCAATACTTTAACTTTATCACCAGTTTTTACGTGCATGTAACTTTGCACCTCCTTCGTTCTTAACTCTTATTTTTGGATTTAATTAGATTACTTCTGGAGCTAGAGAAACAATTTTCATATAGTTGTTATCACGTAATTCACGAGCAACCGGTCCAAAAATACGAGTTCCACGAGGGCTTTTATCATCACGAATGATAACACACGCATTTTCATCAAATTTGATGTATGATCCGTCTTTACGACGTGCACCTGATTTTGTACGAACGATTACAGCTTTAACAACGTCTCCTTTTTTAACAACTCCACCTGGTGTTGCTTGTTTTACAGTTGCAACAATCACATCACCAATATTAGCTGTTTTACGATTTGATCCACCTAAAACTCTGATAGTTAACACTTCACGTGCACCTGAGTTATCAGCTACTTTCAAACGAGATTCTGTTTGAATCATCTCGGTATCCTCCTTCCGAACTTGTTCTTACATATCTAATTGGTTAAATAATAATGGATTCCTCAACAATTTCTAATAAACGAAAATGTTTGGTAGCAGAAAGTGGACGAGTTTCCATAATTTTTACGATGTCGCCCATTTTTGCTGAATTATTTTCATCATGAGCTTTGAATTTTTTAGAATATTTAACGCGTTTACCATAAGTTGGGTGTGTTTTGTATGTTTCAACCACTACAGTGATTGTTTTGTCCATTTTATCTGAAACAACACGACCTTGATAAACTTTACGTTGGTTACGTTCTTCAGTCATCTTTAGTATGTCCTCCTTTGCTGATTAATTATTTTTGTAATTCTTGTTGACGCACAACTGTTTTGATACGCGCAATAGTTTTACGTACTTCTTTCAAGCGTGCTGTATTTTCTAACTGGCCAGTAGCTAGTTGGAATCGAAGATTGAATAATTCTTCTTTGAATTCTTTTTCTTTTGCAACTAATTCAGCAGTGGACAATCCATTTAATTCATTAATTTTCATTCGATTCACCACCCTGTTCTGTACGTTTTACAAATTTCGTTTTAACTGGTAATTTGTGAGAAGCTAAGCGGAATGCTTCACGTGCGATTTCTTCTGAAACGCCTGCAACTTCAAACATGATTTTACCACGTTTTACTGGTGCTACCCAGCCTTCAGGAGCCCCTTTACCAGAACCCATACGAACACCGATAGCTTTAGCTGTATATGATTTATGAGGGAAAATTTTAATCCATACTTTCCCACCACGTTTCATATAACGAGTCATTGCAATACGGGCAGCTTCAATTTGGCGGTTTGTAATCCAGTGTGATTCAGTCGCTTGTAAACCAAATTCACCAAAACTTACTTCTTTACCACCTTTAGCTTCGCCACGCATTTTTCCTCTGAATTCACGACGGAATTTAACACGTTTTGGTACTAACATGATTAATTTTCTCCTTTCTTCACATTTTTCTTAGTTGGTAATACTTCACCACGGTAAATCCAAACTTTAACACCTAATTTACCATAAGTTGTGTCTGCTTCTTCCCATGCATAATCAATGTCTGCACGTAAAGTATGCAATGGAACAGTTCCTTCTGAATAGCTTTCGCTACGCGCAATATCTGCACCATTTAAACGACCTGATACCATTGTTTTAATCCCTTGTGCCCCAGCTTTCATTGTACGTTGAATAGCTTGTTTTTGTGCACGACGGAAAGCAACACGGTTTTCTAATTGACGAGCAATTCCTTCAGCAACTAATTTTGCATCTAAGTCAGGTTTTTTAATTTCAACAATGTTGATATTAACATGCTCTTTACCTGTTAATTGTTTTAATTCTTTACGTAGGTTTTCTACCTCTGAACCGCCTTTACCGATTACTAATCCTGGTTTAGCAGTGTGGATAGATACTGTTACGACGTTATTTGCTTTACGTTCTGTTTCAATTCTAGAAATCGCAGCATCTTTTAATTTTCCAAAAACATACTTACGAATTCTTAAATCTTCATGTAAGAACTCTGCGTAATCTTTTTCTGCGTACCATTTTGCATCCCAGTCACGAATGATACCGACACGCATACCTATTGGATGTACTTTTTGACCCACAGACTATCCCTCCTTCTTCTCAGTTACCACGATTGTAATGTGGCTTGTACGTTTCATAATTGGAGAAGCAGATCCTTTTGCACGTGGACGGAAACGTTTCATTGTTGGTCCTTCGTTAACAAAAGCTTCACTTACTACCAAGTTTTCAATATCTAAATCATAATTGTGTTCTGCGTTTGCAATTGCTGACATCAATACTTTTTCAACAATAGGAGATGCAGAACGTGGTGTGAATTTCAAAATTGAAATTGCTTCACCGATTTTTTTACCTCTAATAAGATCTACTACTAAACGAACCTTACGAGGCGCAATGCGAACAGTTTTTGCAACTGCTTTAGCAGATGTAATTTCTGACATACTATTTTACCTCCTTGATTAACGTTTTTTAGTTTTTTTGTCATCGGCAGCATGACCACGATACGTTCTTGTTGGTGCAAATTCACCTAATTTGTGTCCTACCATATCTTCTTGAACATAAACAGGAACATGTTTTCTTCCATCGTAAACCGCAATTGTTTGTCCAACAAAGTTAGGGAAGATTGTAGAACGGCGTGACCAAGTTTTTACAACTTGTTTTTTATCACTTGCTGCTGCAGCTTCAACTTTTTTCATTAAATGGGCATCGACGAATGGCCCTTTTTTAAGACTACGACCCACAGCGAAGCCTCCCTTCTGTTTTCATTTATTCTTGAGTTTTATTTCTTATTTTTTACGTCCGCGAACAATTAATTTATTGCTACGAGCTTTTTTCTTACGAGTTTTCAATCCAAGAGCTGGTTTACCCCATGGAGTCATTGGTGATTTACGTCCGATAGGAGCACGACCCTCACCACCACCGTGTGGGTGATCATTAGGGTTCATTACAGAACCACGTACTGTTGGGCGTTTGCCTAACCAACGTGAACGTCCTGCTTTACCAATGTTTACAAGTTCATGTTGTTCGTTACCTACTGTACCTACTGTTGCACGGCAAGTTGATAAAATCATACGTACTTCACCAGAGTTCAAACGTACTAATGTATATTTACCTTCTTGACCTAATACTTGAGCGCTAGTTCCAGCTGAACGAATTAATTGCCCACCTTTACCAGGTTTTGTTTCAATATTATGGATCACAGTACCTACTGGGATATGAGATAATGGTAATGCATTACCTACTTTAATATCTGCATTTACACCAGATTCTACTTTTTGACCTACTTCAATTCCTTTTGGAGCAATGATGTATGCTTTCACACCATCTGCGTATTGAATTAACGCAATGTTTGCTGAACGGTTTGGATCATACTCAACAGCTTTAACAGTTGCTGGCATGTTGTCTTTAACACGTTTGAAATCAATCACACGGTAAGCACGTTTATGACCACCACCGTGGTGACGAACTGTAATTTTACCTTGGTTGTTACGTCCGGCAGTTTTTTTAATTGACTCTAACAATGATTTTTCAGGTGTTGATTTTGTGATTTCAGCAAAATCATAACCTGTCATGTTACGACGTCCGTTTGATGTCGGATTATATTTTTTCAACGCCACGTTATTTACCTCCTAAATTTTTCTTATATCTTGTGAATATTAGTCGTTACTTTCAAAAATTTCAATGTCTTTTGAAGATTCTGTTAATGTTACGATTGCTTTACGACGTTTTTTAGTGTATCCAGCATATTTACCTACGCGTTTGAATTTACCACGTACGTTCATAATGTTAACACTTTTCACTTCTACACCGAAGACTTCTTCGATTGCTTGTCTTACTAATGTTTTATTAGCACGTACATCTACTTCAAAAGTATATTTTTTCTCATCCATTGCTAGTACAGATGCTTCTGTAATAATTGGACGTTTGATTACATCACGAGCATTCATTATTTAAGAGCCTCCTCTACTGTTGAAAGAGCACGTTGAGTGAATAATACTTTTGTGTTTGAGAATACATCTAGTACACTTACGTTGTCTTCTGCTACAACTGTAACATTTGGTAAGTTACGAGCTGATAATGCCGCAAAGTCATTACCGTTTTCTACAACAACTAATACTTTTGATGTCACATCTAAGTTTTTCAATACTTGTGCAAATTCTTGTGTTTTTGGTGCACTAAAGTTTAATGCGTCTACTACTACTAAGTTACCTTCAGCCACTTTGGATGAAAGAACTGATTTGATAGCTAAACGACGAACTTTTTTGTTTAATTTATAGCTATATGAACGTGGTGTTGGACCAAAGACTGTTCCACCGCCTACCCATTGTGGTGAACGAGTTGAACCTTGTCTTGCACGACCAGTTCCTTTTTGACGCCATGGTTTACGACCACCGCCACGTACAGCACTACGGTTTTTTGTAGCGTGTGTACCTTGTCTTAATGAAGCACGTTGCATAATGATTGCATCGAACACAACATTCTCATTTGGTTCTACGCCGAATACTGCATCGTTTAATTCGATTTCGCGGACAGTTGAACCATCTTGTTTAAATAAAGTTACCTTTGCCATTTAATCGTTTCCTCCTTCCCAGCTTACTTATTTCCTGCTTTGCGAGCAGTACGAATTTCTACTAATGATTTTTTAGATCCAGGTACATTACCTTTGATTAAAATTACATTGTTTTCTAAATCAACTTTTACAACTTCTAAGTTTTGAATTGTGATACGATTTCCACCTGTTTGACCTGGTAAGTTTTTACCTTTAAATACGCGTGATGGGAAAGAAGCTCCACCCATTGATCCAGGACGACGGTGGTAACGAGAACCGTGAGCCATTGGTCCACGACTTTGTCCATGACGTTTGATAACACCTTGGAATCCTTTTCCTTTAGATGTTCCTGTTACATCAACAATGTCTCCTGCTTGGAAAACATCAACTTTTACTTCTTGTCCTAATTCATATTCTCCTAGCTCAACATTGTTAAATTCACGAATGAAGCGCTTAGGAGTAGCGTTTGCTTTAGCTACATGACCTTTTTCAGGTTTGTTTGTCAATACTTCACGTTTGTCTTGGTAACCTAATTGAACAGCTTCGTAACCATCGTTTTCAATTGTTTTTAATTGTAAAACGACGTTTGGAGTTGCTTCAACAACTGTTACTGGTACTAATTCACCACTTTCAGTGAAGAATTGAGTCATCCCTACTTTTCTTCCTAAGATTCCTTTGGCCATGGTACACCTCCTGATAATTTATTTTATAATTTAATTTCGATATCAACGCCACTTGGTAATTCAAGTTTTGTTAAGGCATCGATTGTTTTTTGCGTTGGGTTCACAATGTCAATTAAACGTTTGTGAGTACGCATTTCGAACTGTTCACGAGAATCTTTATATTTGTGAGTCGCACGAATCACTGTATATACTGTTCTTTCTGTTGGTAATGGGATAGGACCCGCTACACTAGCGCCAGTTCTTTTCGCTGTTTCTACGATTTTTTCCGCTGATTGATCTAAAGCACGATGTTCATAAGCTTTTAAACGGATACGAATTTTTTGTTTTGCCATTTTTTTACCTCCTTCGTCAAATGTTTGCATAAGACTAGCTCCACGAAAATTTCCGTCACACCTGACTAGGCAAAGCGTCCGGGTGTGTCGCAACCTCTCGCATCATCACTAACCCTCTTTTTTCAAGAGGGGGTCACTGTTTTCGGGCATGAATCGCCTATAAACACAATGACACTTCCAGTATTATACAAAAAAAAGCCGATTAAATCAAGCTTTTTTCGGAAATTTTTTTTACAATTTCATAACATTTTTTACATATTTTTGTGAAGCGTTACCATAAACATTATCGCCAAAATCAAAACTATTCCTTATAAACAAACATTACTTCAAAAATCAATTTCTATTCAAATAATTGATAATACTCAAAAAAGCTCGATATAACTCATTAAACCAATTTATATCAAGCCTTTTCGCAATTCTCTAAAAAACTACAGTGCAAACAGAATCCAACAGTTCCTTTTACATTTTAATAGTTACGAATTTTTTATCAACACTTACATTTTTTGATAAGCTGCACAAAAATTACTAATTGACATTTACTACTTTTCTAAAATTCCTTTTCTCTTTTTATGATTTTTACGTTCTTGAGTAAGTGCTTTTAACACTTTAGCCTTTCTTATCCGCTCTCGCATATTTATCGGTATAGTTTAAATCTATATCCCCTCCGATTATAAAACTTACGACATCAGATACATCAAACACATATTAAGAATACCTGCACCAAAAATAATAAGAAGGGTATTCACTTTTTTCATTCTGACAATAATAAAACATATTATCAATAGTAGAAATTGGTAGATCATACGTTCATTATTTGTCAACATCATTACTAAACTATATGCTACCGAAACAATCAGTGCTACAACAACCGGTCGAATTGCTTTCATGACTAATTGTACGCCATTTAAATTCTTATACTTGTAATAAATCATTGAAAAGAGTAATACAATACATAGCGATGGTAATACATTCCCAATTGTTGCAACAACTGCACCTATCGGTCCTCCTACTTTCATGCCAACAAAACTCGCTGAATTGATAGCTAAAGGCCCAGGCGTCATTTGAGAAATCGTTAATAAATCTGCATACGTATTTGTATCTAACCAACCTTTTTCTTGGACAATAATGCTTTGTATATATGGTAGAGAGGCGTAACCACCTCCGATACTCAACACCCCAATTTTCATGAATGTAACTAATAAATCAAGCAACATCTTTATGTACCCACTTTCTTTCAATGATAGCTAAAACAAGCCCAACAATCGTCATTATCATAATGACCATTAAAATATGAACATGGAAAATCATTGTAAGCAAAAGTGCACCAAAAAAGACAATCCAACTTACTATACTTTTTTGTTTATGAATACCAACAAGTAAATCAACCACAACATCTAAGATCACAGCACATACTCCCACTTGCATACCTTGAAGTAAACTTGCTACAACTGGATTTGTTTTTACAACATCATATAATACATACATACCCATTAAAATAACCATTGGTGGTAAAGCAGTCGCTAACATTGTGACAACTGCCCCAATAACACCTGCCATTCGATACCCAATCGCAACCGAAGCATTAACAGCAATTGCTCCTGGTGCGGTCTGTGCCAAAGCAATCAAATCTAGCATTTCATCTTCATCAATCCACTCTAATTTATCGACGAATGTCGTTTTCATCAATGGTACAATGACATAACCTCCACCAAATGTAAAGGCACTTATCATAAACGTTCTTTTAAATAATTGCCAAAGCATCTTTTTTCCTTTCTTAACAGAAGTATACACTCTATGATTAGAATGTCTACTTATTTTTAAAAATCAAATAATGATAATTGATTGGAATCTGGTAAATGTGTCAAAACACCATTATCGTTAAAATAATCCATAATCGTCTTACTTACTTTACCACGTTTTGCCAAATCTTCTTTCGATAAGAACGACGCTTCTTCTCGTGCTTGCATAATTTGCTGAGCAACGTTATCTCCCAAACTTGGTACAGCTCTAAACGGCGCTAATAAACTATTTCCTTCGATAATAAAATGACGTGCATGAGATTTTTCAATATCTACCATTTTAAATGTAAAGCCTCTTTCTAACATTTCATTAGCTAATTCTAAAACAGTCAACAAGTTTTTCTCTTTAACAGTAGCGTCTAATCCTTTATCATTGATTTCTTTCATACGTTTTTTAACCATTTCTTTTCCTTGCACCATACTCACTAAATCAAAATCATTAGCACGCACAGAAAAATAAGCACAATAGTACAATAACGGTTCATGCACCTTGTAATAAGCAACTCTTAAAGCCATTAACACATATGCAGCCGCATGGGCTTTTGGGAACATGTACTTAATTTTCAAGCACGATTGAATATACCATTCAGGAACATTATTTTCTCGCATAATTGCTTGCCACTCATCAGGTATCCCTTTTCCTTTACGCACGCTTTCCATAATTTTAAACGCAATACCATCTTCCAAGCCTGCATGAATTAAATAAACCATGATGTCATCACGACAACCGATAACTTTCGACAATGGGGCAACACCTTGTTTAATCAATTCCTCAGCATTCCCTAAATAAACATCTGTTCCATGTGATAGACCAGAAATTTGTAATAACTCTGCAAAAGTTGTCGGTTTTGTCGCTTCTAACATACCTCGTACAAATTTTGTCCCAAATTCAGGAATCCCAAGTGTTCCCGTTTTACTATCAATTTGTTCAGGTGTCACACCTAGTACTTCTGTCCCTTGGAAAATTTTCATCACATCTTTATCCGTTGGTGGAATTGTTTTTGGGTCACGTCCAGATAAATCTTGTAACATACGAATGACTGTTGGATCATCGTGTCCAAGTATATCTAATTTCAACACATTATCATGAATGGAATGGAAATCAAAATGTGTTGTTTTCCATTCTGCATCTTGTGCATCTGCTGGATATTGTACAGGTGTAAAATCATAAACGTCCATATAATCTGGAATAACAATAATCCCACCTGGATGCTGACCAGTCGTTCTTTTCACACCAGTAGCCCCTAGGGATAAACGGTCTACTTCTGCAGCACGATAGTGTAAATTTTTATCTCGTTCATAGGCTCTTACGTAACCATATGCCGTTTTATCAGCAACCGTACCAATGGTCCCTGCACGATATACATAATCTTCACCGAACAATTCTTTTGTATAAGCGTGGGCACGTGCTTGATAATCTCCTGAGAAATTCAAATCTATATCGGGTACTTTATCCCCATAAAATCCTAAGAATGTTTCAAACGGAATATCTTGTCCATCTTTATCTAATATTGTTTGGCAATGCGGACAAGCTTTTTCAGGCAAATCGTATCCCGAACCATATTGCCCTTCATCAAAAAACTCAGAGTATTGACAATTTGGACAACGATAGTGCGGAGCAAGCGGATTAACTTCTGTAATACCTGTCATAGTCGCTACAAAACTGGAGCCAACAGAACCACGAGAACCAACCAAATAGCCGTCCGACACACTTTTATGTACTAATTTTTGTGAAATTAAATAAATAACAGAAAACCCATTTCCGATAATACTTTTCAATTCTTTCTCTAAACGTTTTTCAACAATTTCAGGTAAATTTTCTCCATATAAACGTCGAGCCTCTTTATAACTTAACTCCGTAATTTCTTGCTCGGCACCTTCAATTTTCGGTGTATACAAATCTTTTTTCACAGGTGTAATTTTTTCAATACTATCTGCTATTTTTTGAGGATTTCTCCATACGATATTATCCACATCTTCTTTAGATAAAAAGTCAAAACAACGAATCATATCATCCGTTGTTCTAAAATGAACTTCTGGAAAATGGAGTTGTCGATTCACATTTGCTTTCATAGTTGAAATCAAAATTTCACGATAAATATGATCTTCTTTATTTAAGTAATGCACATTTCCTGTCGCTACAACAGGTTTGTTTAAATCTTTACCCATTTGGACGATTTGTGAAATGATGTCCTCTAAGTCTTTTTCTGTATGAACTAACTCTTCTGCAATTAGTGTTGAATAAACTTGTTTAGGCATCACTTCTAAGTAGTCATAAAATTTTGCTTTTTCAAGTGCTTCATCGTATCCTTTTTGCATAATTGCTTCAAAAACTTCTCCATTACTACATGCAGAACCAAGTAATAAATGCATTCGGTGCTTTTGTAATAACGAACGTGGAATACGTGGTACACGATAGAAATAATGGACATTACTTTCTGAAACAAGTTTAAATAAATCTTTTAATCCGTCTTCATTTTTCGCCAATATTGTCACATGAAATGGGCGAGAGCGTTTATAGCCATCTTTTACACCTAAATCATTATTCAATTCATCGTGATAAGAGATACCGTGTTGTTCAAATGCTTCTTTTAAGAAAATAAAGCATAAATGCCCTGTCGTTTCAGAGTCATATACCGCGCGGTGATGCTGTTCTAAAGCTACGCCATAACGTTTAGCTAATGTATTCAAGCGATGTGATTTTAATTCGGGATGCAATGCACGTGATAACTCTAGTGTATCAATAACTGGATTAGTAGCTTCATCAATCCCCACTTTTTTATACCCTGTATTCAAAAAGCCCATATCAAATGATGCGTTATGTGCCACTAAAATTGTCCCTTGAGAAAATGCTTTAAACTCTTGTAAAACCTCTTTTTCAGATCGCCCATCTTTTTGCACCATTTCATCGGTGATACCCGTTAGCGAAATGGTTGTCGCCGACAATGGATGTCCTGGATTGATAAACGCTTCGAAAGTATCAATAACATTTCCTTTATGCATCTTGACAGCGGCCAACTCAATAATTGTATCATAAACAGCCGATAGCCCCGTTGTTTCCACGTCAAAAACAACATACGTTGCATCTGAGAGATTTTCATGGGACGGGTTATACGCTACATCAACACCGTCATCGACCACATAAGCTTCAACACCGTATAGAATTTTCACATCATGCTTTTGTCCGGCAGCATACGCATCAGGGAACGCTTGAACCCCCGCATGATCTGTGACAGCTATGGCTCTATGTCCCCACTTGGCTGCTTGTGCAACATAATCACTAATATGGTTAGTTGCATCCATTTGGCTCATCGTCGTATGTAAATGTAATTCTACACGTTTTTTATCATCAAACGCTGTATCAATTCTCGGACGAATATCCACTAAATTAATATCTCTTGGCACGACAACAATATCTCGCATAAACTGGTCTTCTTCGAGTGCTCCTCTTACTTTAATCCAGTTTCCTTTTTTCAAATACGTCGCAAACAATTTCGCATCTGTTTCATTCCGTGAAAATAATTTCAGTGCAAATGACCCTGTATAGTCTGTAAATTTAATCGTAAATACTTTTTTCCCATTACGTAATTCTTTTTCCTCACTGGCAAAAATATACCCTTGGAATATAAGATTTGGATGTTCTTCAGTCACATCCCCCATTTGCTGAACAATCTCATTTGGATTGATTCGTCTACCAAAAATCACATCATTTTCCAAAACAATCTCTTCCTCAATTTTTTTCTCTTGTTTTGGTTCTTGTTGTGCCATTTGAATTTGTGCTTGATGTGCTAATTGTTCTAATTCCTGTTGTTGCTTTTCAAGAAATTGTTCTCTTTTTTGCAAAGATGCTTCTTCATCCAAAATCACATCTAATTGAAAAGCAGGAAACCCTAAAGAAGCATATACTTGTTGAATGCCTTCTTTATAGCGAGTAGAAACTTGTTGCAACACCTGTTCACTATCTACTGTAATTCGTAATATATTATTTTCTAATAACGCAATATCTTGTTGGCTTAACAAACGATATAACCCATTTGAAATACCTTGTCTTTGTAACACATACGCCCAATATTGACGCACATTATCTTGTTCAAGCACAGCATGTTCTGCCTTTACATGAACAAATATCTCTGCAATACGTGAAAAAGTTTCTTTAATCGCATTTTCTAAAAAACGCAAATGAGAAAAATCAATCAAGTCGTGCATACTCAAAACAAATGTCCATGTATGTTGCTCTTGATTGACAATTACTCGTTCTAAGACAATGCTCGTATGGTACGGCATAAAGTCTGGATGTTCATGCAAATTGACTTGTTGTAATAAAACTAAAAACAAATTTTCTTGCGTCATATTGTTACCTCTCTTTTATCTTTCATTCATATTATAGCATGAAATGAAAAGAAATTCTTTACAAGCAAAATACCGGTTAGACAATTTTATCTAACCGGTAGTCAATAATAGATAGCGTTAGAAAAACTCTCTTGAACACTTTCTAAAAATTCTTCTTCCAAAGTATATACACTTTGCTTCATTAAAAAGCCATAACTTCAAAAAATAAGACATATTTAACATACGTGATGATAAACAAAATCGGATGATAGTGTATGATGAATGCTACTATTCCAATTAGACATGCTTTCAACCGTAGACGCCTACTTCTTATTTTTTGTTTTATCGAAGTTATATAGATACATCACATTTTCTCTATATTTTAAGTCAATTTGACTTTTTTGGTATAAAATCGATAAATCCAGGATTTTATCCTATATCCTAATAAGCTCTTGCAATCCAAACTGTATACTTAGCTGGTTTACCACTTACTAAGCATGTTGCTTTCTCAATCGGTGGGCAAAATGGAATGTTACGTGTCGTAAATCCTGTTTCTTCTTTAATTTTTGCCTCGGTTTCTTCTGTACCGTCCCAACCAATCAATACCCAACCTGGCACTTCTTGATTAGCACGTTTTTCTTCAATATGTGCTTTCAATTCATCAAGGGTGTTAATATGTGTGTATTCATTTCCAGAACGCATACGTCTTGCACTTTCTAATAAACGTACTTGCATCTCATCTAATTGTGATACAACAAACTCAACTAAAGTGTCAAAGGATACAGCTACTTTTTCTTGTGCATCACGCATTTTTGTCATCACTTGCTGATTTTCTAAGTCACGTGGCCCACATTCAATACGCATTGGGACACCTTTTAATTCCCATTCATTAAATTTAAAACCTGGTGAATTATCTGTATCATCTAATGTTACACGTAACCCTTTAGATATAAGTGTCGCTTTAATCTCTTCTAATTTTTCTACAATTTCTGGATTTTTCTTCCATGGACCAACTGGAATTAAAACAACTTGTGTTGGTGCAATACGTGGTGGTAACACAAGACCTTGCTCATCTCCATGTGTCATAATCGTTGCTCCAATTAAACGTGTTGAAACACCCCAGGATGTTGTATGCGCATAGACATGTTCATTATCACGATTTAAATATTTAATATCAAATGCTTCAGCAAATTTTGTTCCCATATAATGACTAGTTCCAGCTTGTACGGCTTTGCCATCTTTCATCATTGCTTCGATTGAATATGTCGACACAGCCCCTGCAAAACGTTCAGACGATGTTTTTTCTCCGTCATAAACAGGAATAGCAAGCAAACCTTCAACGACCTGTTTATAAATAGTTAGCATTCTCATTGTACGCGTTCTTGCATCTTCTTCATTTTCATGAGCTGTATGCCCTTCTTGCCATAAAAACTCAGATGTTCTTAAAAATGGTAAAGTTTTCTTTTCCCAGCGGAATACATTTGCCCATTGGTTAATTTCAAGTGGTAAATCACGGTATGAGTTAATCCAATTACTAAATGCATGTCCTATCATCGTTTCAGATGTTGGACGTAATGCTAATTTTTCTTCTAATGGCTCCCCTGCCGCTTCTGTTACAAAAGGTAATTCTGGACTAAATCCTTCAATATGATCTTTTTCTTTAGCAAAAAAAGATTCTGGAATTAACATTGGGAAGTACGCATTACGAACACCCTCTGCTTTAAAATGTTTATCAAATTCTTTTTGAATATGTTCCCACAATTCGTAGCCGTCAGGTTTAAAAATCATACACCCTCTAACTGGTGAATAATCCATTAAATCTGCTTGTTGAATAGTTTGTAAATACCATTTTGAAAAGTCTTGTTTTTGTAAATTTTCCATACGCTCCTCCATATATTAAAAATACCACGATATAACCGCCAAAAAGGACGACTATATCGTGGTACCACCTTCATTTATACTCTTACATTGATAACGGAGTTTACTCCGATTTGTTTTCACAAATAAAAATCTATCAGTAGGTTCAAGTTATCAGCGGGTGTTTCTTTTCAGCTACCGAAACTCTCTAAAACCATGACAATCTTTACTAATCTGATTTTTATTTATAATAACGGAGTTTATCAAAAAAAGCAACTTATTTTTAGAAAAATCTGTGATGACCATTTCCAATAAATATCATTTTAACAAAAACATCGAATAAATATATCGAATAAATATAAAGAAAGCAGATAAAATTAAAAATCTTTGATTTTATCTGCTTTAATATTATTTGTTTTTCTGATAATTATTCAACGTCCTCGTTAGACAACTCTTTCTCAGAAGATTCTACTATCGACGTTTCCATTTCTTCATGAGCTTCTTCAACTTCTTTAATTTCTTTAATTTCTTGTACCGCTTCCTCTACATCTATTTGTTCAGATGTGCTTTTTTCTGTTGCGACAGTCTTTTCTTCATTCTCAACTTCAACTGATTTATAAACATAAACAACTTTTTCTTTTTCTGGTTCATTTGTACGACGGAAAAAGAAATTTAAAACCGGATTATCTATATCAATGACAAAACCATTCGTTGGGTACACAAGCCCTGCAAAATATAGACCTCCTAAAATAATCCAAGAAAAATAATACGCAAAAAGAAATACTACTAAAACAATTCCAAATAAAGCCGGAACGACATTTGCTAGAGCTGTTAAAATACTTAATATAATAGCAAATGGGAAAACAGATAGTACGTACAAATATATCGCTACTATTCCTCTATTCGTAAATCCTGAATCTCTTAAACGTCGCACTTGAATGGCAACAAATGGAATAAGTAAAAATAGTCCTACAAGTAAAATAAGTGAGAATAAAAATCTCAAAATACCAAAATCACTGTAATAGTAACCATAACGTCCAAAAGAATTTATTGCTTCCATCATAGATACAATCATTCCAAAAAATAGCACGAACAAAAAAACAGTTGAAATTAACGCTACCCACAAATACCCCGCACGTGTAGTGTAGCCGGTAAAATCAAAATATCCTTTAAAAAAATCATTGATTGCTTGTTTTGGTGGCACAATCTGACCACGTTGATCTATTTTAGCCATAATATTTCTCCTTATTTTTTATTCTTCTAATTGACTTAAAAGCGATTCACACAATAAACATACTTCATCTCTTTTTGCACCGTAAAAATTATGACAGACATGAACACCAGATTCATATAATCTTTCCAAGTTAATCATACTATACGTTTTTGAATTGACATCATTAGAGCGAGTTTGTGTGCTATCTAATGCATCAATTTTTTCTCTTAAATGTGCATTTTCTATCTTTAAACTACTATTCTCATCAATCAAAGTGTATATTGTCGCTTTCATTTGTCTAATGGTTTCTTCAATTGCGACACTTTGTTGTTCAATAAACGCTAACTGATCGTATAACGCTTGTGTGTTCATCTTATCATCCTTATCTTTATAATCTTACTATATCAATACTTAATGTTTCATAACATACTTGTGCCGATACGTTGGCATACAATCTTTCTTTCGCTTTTGCAATAAACAAAAACATATCTTTTGTAGAAAATCCCTCTTGATGCCCCATAGATTTGTGTTTAAAATGCACGTTTGATACATCAAAAGCACTAAGCATAACATCACGCATATATAAACTGACAATATCTAATCCTACAAAAGCAAGTGCTTTATCTTGAATAAAGGGTGCTAATGTTGTCTGCACGTAGACAAAAGAGGTGACGTCGTTCTCACATAGTAGCTTTGCCCAATGTAGCATTGCTTGATGAAATTCAAAAAATGTATCTGACTCTGCCCACTCCAACGCTTGTTGACTATCTTGCGTGAGAAGACTAATCCATTTTGCCAAATGGCTTGGAACACTTCTATCTATCAAATTTTTTTCAATGATTGTTGAAGAAATGCTCACAAAAGGTATTAATTGACATCGAGATTGTATCGTTTGTAATACTTTGTCTTTATGCTCCGTTAATAACAAAAAATAAATGTCTTGTTCAGGTTCTTCTAAAAATTTCAATAAACTATTGGCGGCACTAATAGACATTGTATCTACATGATTTAAAATATACACTTTTCGTTTATTTTCCAAGCTACTATAATGTGTACTTTCTTTTAGTTGTCTAACTTGTTCAACCTTTATAGATGCTCCGTCGGGTTGAATAATATCAACATCGGGAAAATCGCCTAAATCAATTCGCTTGCAAACAGAGCATGTCAAACACGCTCCCGTTTCACCTACTTGTTTGCAAAATAATAATTTGGCAAACCATTTCGCTACCTCTAACTTACCAACACCAGATTTTCCATAAAATAAGTAGGCGTGGGCTAATTTATCTTTATGGTAGGCTTGTAACAAACGTTGCCGAATATGAGGTTGTTTATCATATGCTATCATCATTAAAATTGATTAAACTGTTCAATTGGCAACACAAAGACAGTTGCTCCTCCAACAGCGACTTCTAAAGGATACGTTAGCAAACTTTCTAACCCTGCACCTAACATTGATTGTTGCATCACAATTTCTTCACGTTTTGAACAGTTTTCTTTAATCACATCAAGTGCTTCTTGTAAACGCTCATCTTCTACCCCAATTAAAAATGTTGTACTGCCATTTCTCAACAACCCTCCTGTTGATGCTAAACGTGTCGAACGTAAATTTGCCTCAATAAGAGATTGACTTAATACTAAACTATCTTTATCTTGTACAATCGCCACCACTAATTTCATCTTATTCTATACCTCTCTATCTTTATTTTGCTTCAAACAAATGTGGAAATCGCTGTTTAATAACACGATAACACGTTTCTAATACCTCTTGTGGAGAATGCATGCCGTCAATAACAACAATACGATCTGGATATTCCTTTACCAATTCTTCATATCCTTCATGAACACGTTGATGAAAAGCAATACCTTCCATATCTAAACGATTGATTTCATCCATTCGGTGATGATGAATACGATTTAACCCTTCTTCTATCGGAACATCAATATATAATGTTAAATCAGGTTGATGCCCGTCTATTGCAAAGGCATTAATTTGCCAAACATCTTCAGCACCAATTTGACGCCCTCGTCCTTGATAAGCAATCGAACTATCTACAAAACGATCACAAATAATACATTTATTTTCTGCCAATGCCGGTAATAAATTATCTACCAAATGCTGTCGCCTTGCTGCTGCATATAATAAGGCCTCTGTTCTTGCGTCCATTTGAGTATAATCAGGATTTAAAATGACTTCCCTTATTTTTTCCGCAATCACATTGCCTCCGGGTTCTCTTGTAGACAAAAGCGGAACATTTATCTCTTGTTTAAGTTTTGGTACTAATTTTTGAATAAGAGTTGTTTTCCCTGCACCGTCAGCTCCTTCAACGGTAATAAATACCCCAGACATACGCTCCCTCCTTACTATATGATATTTTTATTTTACCACACTTTTTTATAAATATGCTATGATAAACATATAAACATTCAAGGAGGCGTCGTGCATGGCTACATTATTTGATTACTTACACTGGAGAGGCGACTTAAGTTTTCGACAAAGCCGTTTTAATGTTGTTGATAGTATGATTTTAACGCGTTTTTCTTATTTACCATTTGATAATATCGTGAATGATTTTCCGCAAACAATCCAACAAATTGGTGAGCATTTTTTTGGTGTTAACCGCCAAAACGATCCAAATATCATTATGAGTAAGGACAATACCCTATTAGAAACACTTATGCATACAAAGCGCTTTTCAAAATTACTCGTGCAACATTACCAAAATACCGTGGACGTTGAACAGGAACAACAATTTTCAGCTATGATGTTTCAATTAGATTCTCGCACAACCTATGTCGTCTTTAGAGGAACAGATATGACACTCGTCGGCTGGAAAGAAGATTTCAACATGACATTTGAAAATGCTATTCCGTCCCAAATTGAAGCTGTATCCTATTTAACAAAGCATCAATCAGATATTAAAGAACGTCTTATTTTAGGCGGCCATTCAAAAGGTGGAAACTTGGCAATCTACGCAGGAGCATTTGCACCTCAAGATATTCAACAGAAAATTGTGTATATTCACAACTTTGACGGTCCAGGATTTAATGAGCAGATGTCAACAGATGAAGCGTTTGGCCCGATTCAGAAAAAAATTAAAACATTTGTTCCAGAAACAGCAATCGTTGGCATGATGTTAAACCATAACACACCTTACGATATCGTTAAAAGTAGTGCCACAAACGTCCTACAACACGACACATATAGTTGGGAAATCGAAAGAAATGATTTTATTTACTTAGAAAAAAGAGATGCAACGAGCAAACACATTCAACGCTCTGTATCTGCTCTACTTACCCGTCTATCCACAGAAGAACGAAAAACATTAGGAAATGCCATTTATCAAATGATGCTTTCTGCAAATATTACCGATGTACGTGATTTTTCAGTCAATACACCTCATAAATTGCTCAAAATGATGAAAGCTTATGGTGAATTAGACAAAGAAACAAATAAACTAATTACCGAAACCATTCAATTATTTGTCAAGTCTATCACAAAAGATGTGCTCAAGAAAAAAGAATAAGATGATACTATCCTCCTAATCTAACGAAAAATAAAAGACAGGTCAAGCGACATCTGAAAGGTCGCTTGACCTGTCTTTTATGATTGACAACAATTATTCTTTAGATTGAAAAACAAGTTTTCCCTCTTGTAATATCGCAAGAACCGTTTGCCCTTTTATAATATGTCCTTTAATGACTTCTTTTGCAAGTGGTGTTTCCAACTCTTTTGTCATAAATCGTTTCAAAGGTCTTGCCCCATAAATTGGGTCATAGGCACTATCTGCAATCCAGTCGAGAACATCATCGTTTAATTCTAAGCGAATCTCTTGTGCTTGTAATCGAACACTTAAATCTTTTGCCAGTTTTTTAATAATATCTTTAACAACTGCTTTATTTAATGGGGTAAATAAAACTGTATCATCAATACGATTTAAAAATTCCGGTTTAAAATGTGCTTTTAACAAGCTCATCACATTTTCTTGTGCTTCTTGCGTGATTGTACCGTCATTTGTTACACCGTCTAATAAAACAGATGAACCGATATTACTCGTCATAATAAACACCGTGTTTTTGAAATCTACCGTTCTTCCTTTAGAGTCTGTTAAACGTCCGTCATCTAAAACTTGTAATAAAATATTAAACACATCTGGATGTGCTTTTTCAATTTCATCTAATAACACAATCGTATATGGACTACGACGAACCGCCTCTGTTAATTGACCACCTTCTTCATAACCAACATACCCCGGAGGCGCTCCAACTAAACGAGATACAGCAAATTTTTCCATATACTCACTCATATCAATACGAACCATGTGCGTGTCTGAATCAAACAACTGTTCTGCCAACGCTTTTGCCAATTCCGTTTTCCCGACACCAGTTGGGCCTAAGAATAAGAAACTACCAATAGGTTTATTAGGATCTTGTAGCCCTGCACGACTTCTCAGTACCGCATCTGCAACACGTTGTACAGCCTCATCTTGTCCAATGACACGTTCGTGTAATGTAGCGTCTAATTTTAATAATTTTTCACGTTCACCTTCTACTAAACGTGTGACAGGAATACCTGTTAAACGCCCAACAACTTCAGCAATTTGTTCTTCCGTCACTGACTCTTGTGTTAAACGTTCCTCTTGTAAAGCATCTTGTTTTTCTTCCAAAACTTTTAATTCATGCTCTAATGTTGGGATTTTACCATGTCTTAACATCGCTGCCGTTTCCAAATCATAAGCACTTTCGGCTGTGTCTAATTCATGACGTGCTTGTTCTAACTCTTGACGTTTCGCACTCAGTGCATTAACCTCTTCTTTTTCCGTTTCCCATTTCAACTTCAATGCATTCGTTTCTTCACGCAAATTTGCTAACTCTTCTTGCAAATCTAGTAAACGTTTTTTACTTGCATCATCATGCTCTTTCTTCAATGCAGCCTCTTCTATTTCTAGTTGCATCAATCGACGAATTGATTGATCTAGTTCTGTTGGCATTGAGTTTAATTCCACACGAATAGTTGCACATGCCTCGTCAACCAAATCAATGGCTTTATCTGGTAAGTATCTATCTGTAATGTAACGGTTTGATAATACTGCCGCCGCTACCAGAGCACTGTCGTGAATATTAACACTGTGATGAATTTCAAAACGCTCTTTTAAGCCACGTAAAATGCTAATCGCATCTTCTACCGTAGGTTCTGTTACGAATACTTTTTGGAAACGACGCTCTAACGCTTTATCTTTTTCGACATTTTCACGATACTCATCTAATGTGGTTGCCCCAATACAATGTAGCTCTCCTCTAGCTAACATCGGTTTTAACAGATTTCCAGCGTCCATGCTTCCTTCTGTTTTACCAGCACCGACAATCGTATGTATTTCATCAATGAATAAAATAATACGACCATCACTTTCTTTTACCTCTTTTAAAACAGCTTTTAAACGTTCCTCAAACTCTCCTCGATATTTTGCACCAGCAATAAGTGCTCCCATATCTAATGAAATAATCGTTTTATCCCTTAAATTTTCAGGAACATCACGTTTCACGATACGCTGAGCCAACCCCTCGACGATTGCTGTTTTCCCAACTCCAGGCTCCCCGATGAGTACTGGATTATTCTTTGTTTTACGTGATAAAATACGAATAACATCTCGAATTTCTTCATCACGACCAATCACTGGGTCTTGCTTCCCGCTTCTGACCGCTTCCGTTAAATCGACACCATATTTTTTCAATGCTTCATATTGCTCTTCTTGATTTTGTGACATCACACGTTGTCCTCCTCTCATATCATCAATTCTTTGTTTCAACATATCTTGTGTTATGTTTTGTTTGATTAAGTATTGACACAATACTTGTTGTGGACATGCAAATAGTGCTAATAAAACAACTTCTGTAGAAATATATGCATCCTGAAATTGCTCACGAATAGCTTCTGCTTGTGCAAATAATTGAAATAGCTGCTGACTAATCGCTTGTCCATATTGAATACTTTGTCCTTCAACAACGGATACTTTATCTAATTGTTCATCTACATACGTATTAAAAGTATCTACATTGACACCAATATCTTCATATAATTGTCTAGCAAAATGCCCATGCGTTAAAAATACTTTCCATAAATGAATAGTATCGATTTCTTGATGTTTACGTAACATAGCGATTTGTTGTGCTTGCCCAATCGCTTGTTGCATGGTTGTTGTCATTTTTTCTATATTCATAGACATCACCTCTTTATACTTTAGCACTCTGTGTCTTACAGTGCTAATTATAATGCGAAGGTCAAATAAAGTCAAATGTTTTTTTGATTGTTGTTTAAATTAAGCCTAAAGTCCAATTTGTTTTTTTGTGTTTATTCGATATAATTATGATTAAGAAAAAAAGGAGGTTATATGATGTTATCAGTTCTTAACGTTAGTAAATCTTACGGTTCACATTTTGCAAACAAAAACGTAACATTTACTTTAGAAGATAGACAAATTACCGTTTTACTAGGAGAAAACGGAGCAGGGAAATCAACAATCATTAAATGTATTACTGGATTTTTAAATTATACAGGCTATATTTCATTAAATGATGTGTCAATCAATGACTTAAATGTCAAACGGCAAATTGCATATATCCCAGAAGTGCCAGAACTTTATAATGAATTAACGGTGTATCAACATTTTCAATTTATTGCAAATGCTTATCACGTAGAGGATTATGAAGAAAAGGCAATGACTTATTTAGATATGTTCCATTTAACACCTAAAAAAGATGAATTATGTGGTAGCCTATCTAAAGGGATGAAACAAAAAGTAAGTATTATTTGTGCTCTTATTTTAAATCCAAAAGTATTGATTTTAGACGAACCTTTAATCGGACTAGATCCAGACGCTATTAGAACACTAAAAGAAACATTAAGCACATTGAAACAAGAATGTTGTATTTTAATCAGTACACACTTGTTAGACAGTGTTTCTAACTTATGGGATCAAGTATTGATTATGAAGCACGGAGAAATTGTATTCCACGCAACAAAAGATACATTTGATGATACAAACTCATTAGAAGATATTTACTTTGGCTATACAGAAAAAGTAGGTGAATCTGATGGCACTATATAAACAATATTTACTTTTCACCTTAAAAAACGCCCTTAGATTTCCAAGACAAGCTAGTAAAGTCATTCCTGGCGTTCTTCTTAGTCTACTTGGAATTGGCTATACCATTTACTTACTTGTAACAACACAACCTACCTATGACACCTTAGGTGCTTTAAAAATAAGTTCCATTCCCGTTGTTGCAGTTATCTTAATATTTGGGCTTATTCTTTTAAGTATTTTTAACCAAAAAGCAATTGCTGGTTTCCGTTATGCAGATGCGAATTTTTTAATGCCCGCACCATTAACGCCATTTCAAACATTTATGTTTGTACAATTTAAGGCACTACTTCCAACTACAGGATTGATATTTTTCATTCTTCCTCTTCAAATGAGAGGTGCTATTGGATACTTGCCATTTTCAGTATTGCTTATTCCAATTATATTGGTGCCTATTTGGTTTATATATCTGTCATCACTCGTACTTTACATCGTTCGATTAAGAAATCGTTTATTAGAAAAATTAATTGTTTGCATAATCCTTGTTGGATTTGTAGGAATACTTCTGCATACATTTTTTACATCCGCAGAAAATGTTGCAACATCCCCATTCATTTATCTATACCCGCTACTAGGTTGGGCAAGTGCTTTAATTTACGGTCTTGCATCACTTAATGTATTCTACATAATCATTGGATTTGTGCTTTTAACACTGAGTACTTTTTTACTTTATAAAGTAGGATTATCCATTGATACATCTTATTACGAAACAGAATTAGCCTACATCAATAAAACAGAACAAACTATTGCTCGTGCCTCATCTGGCCAAAGCATGCAATTTAAAAACGTATTCAAACAATCGAAAAAAACATTCACAAGAAAAGGAGAAAAAGCCTTACTCGATAAAGCATGGATTACAGCCGGTAGATTATGGTTTGTCAACATTCCAAAATTTATTGCTATTGGTATTTTAATTGTCGGGAATATACTCTTACCTTCTTTAGAAGTTTCTAAAGAAAATCTTATTGGCCTTGCATCTGTATTCATCTTATATTCTCGTTTCTTTTTCCAAACAGTCAAAGATGAAACAATTATTAACGACACATATTTACATTTATTGCCGGTTAAAACCGTGTATAAAGTAACCTATCCCTTAATCGTTAAACTAGCACTTGAAGCGATTTATTGTATGGTCTTTACCCTTGTTTTTATGAATATATCTCACGATATGTTTTTATCTGTATATATGGGTATCTTAGTATTTGGATTGAAAAGTATCGATATTTTCCGTGTTTATAATATACAAGCTATTCTATTCCATAAATATTTTGGAAACTTTTTACAACAAGTCATTCACATGATTCTAACAATAGTGACTCAATTACCATTTGCTCTACTTCTATTTGGGTTAAACACAACACCATTGATAAGCACCATGGTATTAACATACGCTTTCGTTATTCTCTCTATTTATATGAGCATCGTTGTGTATCAACATTTTGAAAAAGGTAAATCTGAATAGTAAACTGTGTTGGTGGATTACCCCACCAACACAGTTTTTATGTCAATTCATATTCTTGTTTTACTTCCAATTTTGAAACTTTCAACGTATAATAGAAAAGTAAAATTTTAAAGAAAAGAGTGAAAATATGGGACGTAAATGGGCAAATATTGTCGCAAAGAAAACAGCCAAAGATGCAAATAATAGTCGTATCTATGCAAAATTCGGTATTGAAATTTATGTGGCAGCAAAACAGGGTGATCCTGACCCACAAACAAACCAAAAATTAAAATTCGTTATCGAACGTGCAAAAACATACAATGTGCCAAAACACGTTATTGATAAAGCCATTGATAAAGCTAAAGGTGGCGGAGAAGAAAACTACTCTGAACTACGCTATGAAGGATTTGGTCCAAATGGTTCTATGATTATTGTAGACGCTCTAACAAACAATGTGAACCGTACAGCTTCTGACGTTCGTGCAGCTTACGGAAAAAATGGCGGAAACATGGGTGTAAGTGGTGCTGTATCTTATTTATTTGATAACACAGCCGTCTTTGGTATTGAAGGCAAAAATGCTGAAGAATTATTTGAAGCGTTAATTGAAGCAGATATTGATGCACGTGACGTCGTTCAAGAAGATGACCAAGCTATCATCTATGCTGAACCAAGTGATTTCCATGCTGTTCAAGTCGCTTTACAAAATATGGGAATTACAGATTTTACAGTTGCGGAAATTGAAATGGTTCCTCAAAATGAAGTCGTGCTAACAGGAGATGATTTAGTAAAATTTGAAAAACTAATTGATGCTCTAGAAGAATTAGATGACGTACAAAAAGTATACCACAATGTTGATTTAAGCGAATAAGCAAAAAGAGTTGCCTACACCTAGGTAACTCTTTTTACATTCTCTTTACATTTTACGCAAACCATCACTTTTTGATACCTAAAACACTGGTTTCATGGTATCATAGTCAGGACGGACATACAAAAGAAAGGAGCGTTCATGTGTTATTAGATAATTTCCCACTGATTGCATCATTAGTTTCTATTTTAGTGGCACAGTTGGTAAAAATTCCTATTGCCTATTTTTCTAACAGCAATAGAGCTTCTTTAAAATTAGCCGTTTCAACCGGAGGAATGCCTAGTTCACACTCAGCGGCTGTTAGTTCTTTAATTACAGCTCTTGCTATTCAATACGGCATGGATTCTCCTTATGTGGCCATTGCGACGACTTTTGGCGTTATCATCATGTTTGATGCTATGGGTGTTCGTCGACAAAGTGGTGAACAAGGTATTGTGATTGAACGACTAACAGAAGAACTAGAAAACAAAAAAGTCATTGAAACATTAACATTTAAAGATCCTGATGACGACGATGACCTAGATTTACGTGAAATGATTATTACCAAATATCTAGGACATAAACCAACCGAAGTCTTTGCCGGACTTTTCACAGGCGTGCTTACTGCTATTATTTTAGATTTTTTTATTCATCATATTTAATTTTGGAGGAATTATGACAGAAATTTTTGACATTACCATTATTGGTGGAGGACCAATTGGTTTATTTACAGCTTTTTATGCACATTTGAGGCAAGCAAAAGTAAAAATCATCGAATCTTTACATCAACTAGGCGGTCAACCGATTATGCTTTATCCAGAAAAAACGATTTTAGACGTACCAGCCTATCCACGTTTAACTGGACAAACACTGTCTGAAAAATTATTGGAACAATTAAGTCCATTTGATACAACTGTTTGTTTAAATGAAACAGTGCTACATATTGAAAAAGAAAATGAACATTTTGTGTTAACGACAAATCAAGGTACACATTTCACCAAAACAGTGATTATTGCGATTGGAGCGGGTGCTTTTAAACCTCGTACGCTTGATTTAGAAGGTATTGATACATTTGAAAACATTCATTATCACGTTCAAAACATTGAACAATACAAAGACAAAGACGTTGTGGTACTTGGAGGTGGCGATTCAGCAGTCGATTGGTCGCTAGCCTTTGAACCTATCGCAAAATCAACACGAATCGTTCACAGACGTGATGAGTTTCGTGCTATGGAACACAGTGTTGAACAATTAAAGCAATCATCAATCAATATTCACACACCTCATCTTCCAACAAAGTTGATAGGAAAAGATAAAAAATTATCGCACATCGAGCTAACAAAAGTAAAAACAGATGAAACAGTGACCCTTCCTGTCGATCATCTATTTGTCAATTACGGATTTAGTACGTCTGTTGGTAATTTGAAAAATTGGGGCTTAGAATTGAAAAGAAATGCCATTATTGTAGATACAAAACAAGAAAGCTCTATTTCAGGTATTTTTGCCGTTGGAGATTGCTGCACGTATGAAGGTAAAGTCGATTTAATCGCCTCTGGATTTGGAGAAGCACCTACGGCTGTCAATAACGCGATGGTCTTTATCAATCCAAAAGCACGTGTTCAACCAATGCATACAACAAGTTTATAATAAAAAACTCTATCTTAAACAGTGTTTACAGTAGAATAAAACAAGGTTGATACACATGTATCAGCCTTATTGCTATAATAGGAGGGCTAAATATGAATCACGAAACATGGACATACACATTACTCGACACACTAAACATCCCGTATGAACGCTTGGATCACGAACCAATTTCATCTGTTAAAGATACAGATATTGTGCTCCCAGGGCAACAAGTAAAAAATTTATGCTTGAAAACAAAAAAAGGAAAAGATTACTATCTTATTATTTTAAAAGATGAAAAAATCGCCGATTTAAAACAATTAGCCACATTACTAGGGAAAAATCGACTTTCTTTTGTGAATGAAGAAGAACTCGCCAATCTCCTACACGTCACACCCGGAACTGTCACACCATTTGGTTTACACTTTGATACCGAACAAAAAATCCAAGTAATTATTGATAAAGAGGTTGACCCGACATTAACGGTTGGTTTTCACCCTTTTATTAATACCACAACACTCAATATTGCATACAGTGACTTCTTACGATTTCTTGAGTATACAAATCATTCACCACTTATTATATCTTGCTAAATATAAGTCATGATAATCACATCCCCTATTTAAATAAGCAATAGGTTTAAACAAAGGAAGGCTTTTGTGATGATACAGCTCAACGTGAAAAGATTAGTCATAATGCTATATATTACTCTAAATCCCTTTATATAAAGCCTTGTTTTGATAAGTTTACCTTGTATCGTATTTTTCACAACCTCGTTGTTCAGTGATTTTTCTTTCTATAAAAACAACATGAAAAAACACTAAAATATGACGATAAACAAAAAAATCAAAAAGAGGAATTCTGACGTTTTAAAATATCAGAATTCCTCTTTTTTGTTAAATAGGACATTATTTGAAGATTTTTATTCTTTTGTGTCAAAAATAATGGTGACGGGACCGTCATTGATAAACGATACTTTCATATCAGCACCAAATTGTCCTGTTTCAACCACAAGTCCATTTTTTCTCAACTCTTCATTAAATAACTCGTAAAATTGATTTGCTTTTTCTGGATTAGCTGCCTTTGTAAAACTTGGACGATTTCCCTTTTTTGTGCTTGCCAATAAAGTAAATTGTGAAATGGATAAAATACTTCCTTTTATATCCATAATACTTAAATTCATTTTATGCTGCTCATCTTCAAAAACACGTAATTGTGTAATTTTTCTAACTAAATACATAACATCATCTAATGTGTCTGTTTCTGCTACACCAACAAGCAAGACAAATCCATGTTCGATTTGACCGATAATGGCATTATCCACACGCACATGTGCTTGTTGACAACGTTGTACAACAACTTTCATTATAACCTCCTAGTAATAACCTTCTATACAATCTCTTATGCAATCACCCGATGAACACGGTAAACATCTGTAATCATTTTAATTTTATCGACTAGTTTGTCCAGTTCAGAAATATCTTGAATACCCACGCGAATGGTAATTGTCACAATTTGATTGTCGTCTACTTTCGCATTGATACTTTGCATACGTTTCACAACACTGTTTACTGTATTCACAATATCCGTGAATAATCCATTTCGATCATATGCCGTTACAACCAATTCTGTGTCATAATCTACGGTTTGTTTTGTCATGGAAGCATCCCACTCGACATCAATCAAACGATTACGTTCTTCACCAAATAACTGAACATTTGGGCAATCAGAACGGTGGACAGAAATACCGTGCCCTTTGGTAATATACCCGACAACCTTATCTCCCGGAACAGGACGACAACAACGACTAAGACGAATTAACAAATTATCTCCTCCGGCTACAATAATGCCATTTTCATCTCGAATTTTCATCGCCGTTTGTGTTTGTTCAGGTTCGGCAAAGATTTTCTTTTCTTCGATTTCTTGTTCACGCTGGCGTCGTTCTTTTTCCGTTAAGCGATTGGCAACCGTAAGAGGAGATAGTTCTCCAAACCCAATAGATGCGTAAATATCGTCATCACTCGACATATTCATTTTGTCCACAATATCGAGAATTTTTGATTTTGTCAAAAATTCTTTTGGATCAAATTCTAAATCTTGGATAGCTTTTTCAAGTAATGCCTTTCCACGTTCAATGCTTACATCACGTTCTTGTAATTTAAAATAACGTTTAATTTTATTTTTAGCACGACTTGTAACAACAAAATTTAACCAGTCCGTTGACGGATTGGCATGATTACTCGTCCGAATGCCAACAATATCGCCATTTTTTAATTGAGTATCCAATCCTACATTACGTCCATTGACTGTAGCACCAACTGTTTTGTTACCAAGTTCGGTATGGATACTATAAGCAAAATCAAGTGGTGTAGATCCTTTTGGTAACTCTGTCACATCGCCTTTTGGTGAAAATACATAAACTCTATCATAAAATAAATCAGTTTTTACACTTTCAACAAAATCACCCGCATTTTGTGAATCGTGTTGTAGTTCCAACATATCCCTAAACCAGTTGAAATGTTCTTGCAATGAATTGGATTGTACTTTTTGTGTCACACCCTCTTTATATGCCCAGTGTGCAGCTACCCCATTTTCTGCAATACGATGCATGTCAAAGGTACGAATTTGAATTTCAACAGGAGTACCTCCCGGTCCTAATACTGTTGTATGGAGTGATTGATACATATTCGGTTTAGGCATCGCTATGTAATCTTTAAATCGCCCTGGTAAAGGTGTCCATTTTGTATGTACAGCACCCAATACAGCGTAACAGTCTTTTATATCTTCAACCAACACACGCACGGCAAGTAGGTCATAAATTTCACTAAATTCTTTTTTCTTGCCAACCATTTTTTTATAAATAGAATAAATATGTTTTGGTCGCCCAGTAATATCCGCTTGAATACTCATCTCCAAAATTGCTTTATGAATATCCACAATCGTATCATTGATTTGGCTTTCTCTTTCTTCACGACGGCTATTCATTAAACCAACAATTTCATAATATTTTTCTGCTTCTAAATAGCGTAAAGATAAGTCTTCTAGTTCCCATTTGATTTTACTCATCCCTAAACGGTGTGCCAAAGGTGCATAAATTTCCAATGTTTCTTCTGATTTTTGAGCTTGTTTTTCAGGTGTTTGGTACTCCATGGTTCTCATGTTGTGCAAACGGTCTGCTAATTTTACAATGATAACACGTAAATCATTTGCCATTGCCAACAACATTTTTCGATGATTTTCTGCTTTATTTTCTGCTTTTGATTGATATTCAACTTGTCCGATTTTCGTAACACCTTCAATTAAATCGGCAACTGTTTGAGAAAATTGTTCTACCATATCTTCATACGTGTAGTCTGTATCTTCTACAACATCATGTAAAAATCCTGTCGCAACCGTTGAAGGATCCATATGTAAATCCGCTAAAAGACCTGCGACTTGAATAGGATGTAAAATATAAGGCTCTCCAGATTTTCGTGTGACACCTTCATGTGCTTTTTCAGCAAAAGCATAGGCTTTCTTCACAAATGCCACATGGTCTTCATTCATATAAGAAGCACAAATATTAAAGACTTCTTGTGCTGTATAGTTTGTTTGCCTTGCCATAAAGATCTCCATTCTCAATTTTATAATCTATGTGCTATCATACTTGAAAAACATTGAATTATCAATGTTTTTCTAAAAAAATCTTTTATTTTTCAGATAAAAAAAGCCTTGTTTTAACAAGACTTCTCTTATCTGTGTAATTCTCCATATAATCGTGCAACAGGTCTTGCTAAAGTGACGTCATTTTCAGATTTTAGCATAATCAAACGTAATTGTTTCCATTTTTCTGCTAAAAAAGCGTCTAACAATACATGATGAACAATAATCGTGTATTCTAACTTCCCAACGCATTCAACAATCATTTTATTTAATAGGGATCCTTGATAATTCGTATTAACAAATGAGGGAATATACGTTTCGACAATTTCTTGTATTTCGAGTTCGTCGGACGTTTTATCTTCTTTTGTCATTAAATAAGAATTCATATCTATCATCACGTCAAGAATATCTGAACGATATGTTGCTAACATATTATAGCCTCCTTTTCGTTATTCATATTATACTCCTTACCTCTTTTTTTGTAAACGCTTAACAGTGATGTTGTAAAAAAGTATGAAACAACCTCTCCAGATTGTTTCATACTGACACATATATTCGTTTTTCTGATGTATAAAACACATGCACTATTCAAATACTAGCTTCGCAATCCTCTTCCTGTTTTGATTAAATACCAATTTACCGCATATAAAATCGCAATAATCAATATTAAAACACCTATCGACACAACAAATGGAACGTCCTCAACACCTAAAAAGCCGTATCGAAATCCGGAAATCATGTACACAATAGGGTTAAATGAGGATACGGTTTTCCAAAATGGCGGTAATGCTGCAATGGAATAGAACACACCACCTAAATAGGTTAAGGGTTGTAAGACGAAAGTCGACATAATGGACACATCGTCATAATTTCTAGCTAAAACGCCGTTTACTAAACCTCCTAACGAAAATAAAACAGCCGTCAATACTAAAACAAGAATAACAGCAAACCAGGAATGAACGTGTAGAGGAATAAAAAATAGCGACACCATTGTAACTAATGTACCGACAATCAGACTACGCCCTGTACCACCTGCAACAAATCCTAAAATAATCATAGATGCGGGTACGGGTGCAACTAAAATTTCCTCAATATTTCTTTGAAATTTTTGAGAAAAGAAAGACGATGATACATTTGAATAAGCACTTGTAATACTAGACATCATAATTAAACCAGGGACAATAAATGCCATATAAGAAAAACCACCCATATCCCCTACACGTGAGCCAACCATTTGCCCAAAGACAATAAAATACAATGATGTTGTAATCACAGACGGTAAAAGTGTCTGAATCCAAATTCTTAAATAACGATTGGTTTCTTTTGTGGCAATACTTTTAAAAGCGATCCAATATAGATGTAACAAATTTTGCTTCATTGACTTTCCTCCGTTAAGCGTAAAAATAGTTCTTCTAAACGATTTGATTTATTTCTCATGGATACCACTTGAATACCTTGTGCATTCAGTTGCTCAAACACACCATTGATACCTTGATTTCTTTCGACTTCAACAACCAATGTTTGCTCGTCTTCCATACGATAACCATAACCATCTAAATAACATGCAGGTTGATTTGGTGCTAAATCAAAAATAAATGTTTCATATTGTAATTTAGACAATAAATCTTTCATACTCGTATTTTCAATCAATTTTCCAGATTGAATAATGCCAATATTTCGGCATAGCATCTCTGCCTCTTCTAAATAATGTGTTGTTAAAATAATCGTTGTCCCATTATCATTTAACTCTTTTAAAAACGTCCACATCTCACGTCTTAATTCAATATCTACTCCTGCTGTTGGCTCATCTAAAATCAATAATTTAGGCTCGTGCATCAACGCACGCGCAATCATCAATCGACGTTTCATTCCTCCCGACAACATTCTGGCACGTGTATGACGTTTTTCCCATAAATTCGATTGCTTCAAATATTTTTCACTACGTTTTAACGCTTCTTGTCGAGGCACACCATAATAACCTGCTTGATTGACGACAATTTGCTCTACTGTTTCAAACTGACTAAAATTAAACTCTTGTGGCACAATTCCAATGTGCTGCTTTACTTGAACAAGTTGCGTATCTAAATCATACCCAAAAACAGACACACTACCCGATGTTTTATTTACCAATGACGTCACAATACCAATCGTCGTTGACTTTCCTGCTCCATTCGGTCCTAATAACGCATAAAAATCGCCTTCTTCAACACGTAAATCAATACCTTTTAACGCTTCTGTGCCAGACGCATAGACTTTTTTTAATCCTTTTATATCTAGTGCATAGACCATTTCTATACCCTCCTATCCGTTTCTATCTTCCCAAACAAAAAGGTTCACTATATACTGCTAAAACAGTGTCATAGTTGAACCATATGGTTGGTAATCTTTCATTAAAGTATAGCATAGTCTATAGTTATATTCAAATAATGCTACCCCATACCTTAAATAACGCCTACTATTTCGGCACGCTACATACATTCTAAAAAATATCTTTCTCAAAAAAATAACCGCTATATCTTATTGAGCAACTTTAAAAAATGGGGCTGGGTAAAATCAGAAATTCTAACAAATTTAAGATAAAAATATTGTTGTTAAAATTTATGAATTTTCTACTCAGACCCACTAAAAGATAAAATCAACGAACATAAAGAATCACTACGATAATATCAAAGAATCGCTGGTCATAAATTCCCCACTTCTTTGGTGGAAGAGTTCCATCAACTGTGGTACAGTTAAATGTTTCTTCTCTTCTCCAGCTATGTCCACAACAACACGTCCACTTTGCAACATAATCAAACGATTCCCATAGCGAATAGCATTTTCCATATTATGTGTAATCATAATAGTAGTGAGATGATGTTGTGTGACAATTTTCTCTGTTAAAGCCATAACCATTTCACTCGTTTTAGGATCTAAAGCTGCTGTATGTTCATCTAAAAGGAGCAATTTCGGACTAGCTAATGATGCCATCAACAATGTTAATGCTTGTCTTTGTCCACCAGATAAAAATTCCACACTTGTTTTTAAGCGATTTTCTAATCCTAAATCAAGCTCTTTTAATATCTCTTGATAAAAGGTTCTATTTTTTTCTTTAACACCCCACGACAACCCTCTTGATTGCCCACGTTTCATCGCGATAGCTAAATTTTGCTCAATCGTCATACGACTTGCTGTTCCCATTTTTGTATCTTGAAACACACGGCTTATTTTTTTTGAACGTTTTCTAACAGGTTGCGTTGTAATATCTGTATCTTCTAAAACAATCTGTCCCATATCCGCTTGTAAAACACCTGCAATCACATTCATTAAGGTTGATTTTCCAGCACCATTACCTCCAATAACTGAAATAAAATCTCCCTCCATAACATCTAGTGAAAGGCCTTTTAATACATGATTTTCATTGATTGTCCCCGGTTCAAAGGTTTTGTGCACATTTTTTAATGATAATATTGTACGCATCATGCTTTCTCCTTACTTATTCTTGGTTTGATTTTTAATGCTTTTTGCACTTCAGGCACATACAAAATAACTGCCAATAAAATAGCCGATACAAGTTTCACCATTTGTGTATCCATACCTGGTATTTCTAATACAAAAACGATAATTAAACGGTACACAATAGACCCTAGAATGACAGAAGCGAATCGCCAACCTAAACTCAAATTTTTAATCATGACTTCTGCAATAATAATCGATGCCAAACCAATCACAATAGTTCCAACACCCATATTCAAATCAGCAAATCCATTATTTTGTGTTAAAAGTGCACCTGATAAAGCAATCAATCCATTACTAAGCATATAGCCTAAAATTTTCATAGCAGATACATTGATACCATTCGCTTCACTCATTGGCACATTATCTCCTGTCGCTAAAAAACCGAATCCAATTTCGGTTTTCATAAATAATGTGACGAAAGTAGACATAAACCCTACAAAAATCAATCCAATGACAATCACTGCAAAAGACTTATCTAATCCCAAAGATTGTACTTGAGTGACTAATGTTTCTTGTTTCAACAATGCGACATTCGCTTTTCCTAAAATTTTCAAATTGATTGTATACAATCCCGTCAAGGTAATAATCCCCGTTAACAGCGCAGGAATTTTCATTTTTGTATGAATAAAACCAGAAATAGCACCTGCTACCATACCTCCTAACATACCTAAACAAGTTGCTAATAATGGATGCCCTCCATTAACTAACACACTTGCACAAATCGCTGCACCAAGAGGAAAACTTCCCTCTGCTGTTAAATCCGCAATATCTAATAATCGGTATGTAATATAGACACCGATCGCCATAACAGACCATAACAGACCTTGCGATATACTTGATACAATCATATCCATTTTATATTCCTCCTAATTTTTTAAAAGTATCGATGTGTCAATCCCCAACACTTTCGCTATCTCCTCATTAACATAAAGATTGACGACTTTCGGATACTCTACTGCCATTGTTTCTATTTTTTCACCTTTTAATAAACGAATAGCCATTTTAGCTGTTTGTCGTCCTAAAAATTCATAATCTGTACCATAGGTAAACAAACCGCCCTCTTTCACCATATCTATGGACCCTCCAATAATAGGCACCTTATACTTCGTAGATAAATCACCTAGTAACGTCATCGTACTAGCAATCAAATTATCTGTAGGTACCATGATGACCTCTACTTCTTTCATCAAACGACTGGCTGTATCTTGTATATCATGGCTATTCGTAACACCTTTAACAACAACTTCAATCTGTTCCTTGTCTAATAATTGCGTTAATTCCTCCACTTGAATGTGTGAATTTTGTTCACTCGTATGATATAAAACCCCCACTTTTTGAATAGTTGGATATAAAACCTTCATCAACATCACTTGTTTATCCAACGGTACTCTATCACTTGTCCCACTCAACAAGCCAGACGGATTTTCCAAAGATGTTACTAACTCAGCAGATACCGGATCTGTTACTGCCGTAAATAGAACCGGTACTTTTTCAGAAACCATTGCCAATGTCTGTGCAGACGGTGTTGCAATCGCTAAAATAAAATCACTATCTCTAACAAGCTGCTCAGCCATCGTTTGCAACTGTTGCTGTTCACCCTGTGCATTTTGTACCGTTAGCACAACCTCTTCGCCATTTTTATATCCTTGTTGTGCTAATTCTTCCTCAAATCCTTTACGTGCTGCTGTCAAAGAATTATGCTCTACATATTGTAAAACCCCTATTCGTACAGCAGACTTACTTGTTTTTTGTGACATATTACATGCTCCTAAAGTCACCATAACCAATAAAACAACTATCCATTTTTTACACATCATACTATCTCTCCTATGTCTATTTTTAAACGTAGGAAAAAGAAATATAGTTTACTCGATACCTAATGCTTTTTCTAATTGGACAATATCTAAACCTAGTGAAGCTGCCATTTCTTTGTTTATTTTAATTGACGGATTTTGTGGTTGTTGAACAGGAACTTCGCTTACTTTTTTACCTTTTAAAATTTCTACGGCTTGTTTTCCTGCTTGCTTACCAATTTCTTTGTAATCTACACCATACGTCACAAGCATCCCTTTTAAAACAGCTTCATCACCACCAAGAGCTGGTATTTTTTTCTCCATTAAAACATCTTTAATGGTTGAAATCGTTGATGCAACTGTTGTATCTGTTGGGAAGTAAATAGCATCCACATGACTTGCAAGTGATGTTAATACTTGTTGTACATCATTTGTATTCGTTACAGTCATTTCAACAGCTTCAATTCCTTTACTTGCTAAAAACTGTTTTGCTGCATTTGCTTGAGATTCTGAATTCACTTCACTAGAGTTATAAAAAATACCAACTTTTTTAGCATTCGGAACAACTGATAATAATTTCTCAACTTGTTTATCAACTGGTGTTAAATCGGTTGTCCCCGTCGCATTCCCATCTGGTTTTTCCACATCACTCACAAGCCCTGCTGATACAGGATCTGTCACTGCTGTAAATACGGTCGGTGTTTTAGCATCTACATTCACAAGTCCTTGTGCAGCCGGTGTTGCAATCGCAAAATGAATATTTTGCTTACCAGCTATTTTCTCACTCATACTTTGTAATTGACTTTGATCTCCCATCGCATTTTGTAATGTCACCGTCAAATTATCACCTTCTTTATAACCGGCTTCACGCAATGACTCTAAAAATCCTTCACGTGCACTTGTTAGAGCATCGTGTTCTGCAAATTGTAAAATACCAATTTTTACATGTTCCGTTTCTTTAACAGATGTAGATGACTGTTGACTACAACCTACCAATAATAAACTTAGTCCCATAAGTGCTGTTGCACCTATTTTTTTTACATTCCATTTTTTATTTTTCAATTGTTCCTGACTAAATCGAGTTTTTTCCATTATTTCTCACTCCTATATTTTGTATTATTTTTTGATTAAACATGAAAAACCGTTTAGAAAATCTAAACGGTTCATCTATATCTAAATGTCTATCACATAAAAAGATGATTGATGTACTACCCGCTTAGAATCTTCATCTATGCGGATAAACACATATCAAACTGCCTTAGCCCCATAGATACAAACTTTTATTGTTTGTATCCATTGACTGAACACAAACATTATCTAAAGTAGCTAAAGTAATAACGATTTGTACGGTTCATTTGCTGTTTGATATTGCTAGTCATCTACAATCTTCCTTTCATGTATTTTTAATCTTGGGATTACTATATCCTAATTTTTTTGAAAAGTCAAGTAGAAAAATAATTATTTTTTGAATGAGTAAATGCTTGTTACCATATTTTATAAAAAACTTGACATATATATCAATCTTCATTTTTTAATTTAGTAAACATCAAATAGACTAAAACGTTAAAAAATAGTGGTTTTTTATGGCAAAACCCTTGTTCAACATAATAGAGGGGGGTATAATACAAATAGATTTGTCTAAAAGGGAGAATGCTATCCACAAAACAATACTATAACGGATTTTGTGTACGTTAACATACTCCAAATAGTAAACTACAAATTAAGTGATTGAATAGCATTCATTAGGAAGGACATTAAAAATGGGACTGAAACATTTTTTACATAAAATAAATCAAACACTAATCATTACAACGCTTGCTGCAAGCAGCTTACTTTCACCATTGACAATTTTAGCAGAAGAAAATCCCTCAGCATCAGAAAACCATATAACATCTACCTATGAAGACGAGTGTAAAGTTGGAAGAAATGTCAACAAAACTTTTACTGATGTTAAAATTGAACATAAAAAGTGGGACGGTGAAAAAGTAGATGGTGTTCCAAAAGGCTACTCAGATTCGAGTGATAAAATTTGGGAGATAAATGACGAACAAACAATTCATACTTTTTTTGACGGAACATTAAAAAACGAAAATCTTTCACTAAAAAAAGGAGATTTTTTCACAGTTCAATTACCTCCTGAAACGCGTTTTGAAGATTTACTTCAACAAGATCTCGCTCGAGCAAAAGATATTTACACAAAAGATGACGATAACGCATTAGTCGCAACAGCCCACTATGATTCAACAACGAATATCATTACTTATATTTTTACAGACTATGTTGAAACTCACAAAGATATTCAAATTCATACAGAATATGTTGAAACACTGAACCAAGACAAACTTCGTGGAAACCAAAACTATACATTTACAGGAAACTATGCAGGTCATGAGTCTTCTTATAGATACTACTTAGACAACTGGTCCGAAAATGATGTTACCCGTTTCAAGAGTGTCAACTCGCAAAATCCCTCAGAAGTTGTCGTTAAACTAACAGAAGTCAATCCTATAAACAAGATATTTAAAACGGTGATGAATGCAAAAGTTTCTGGTACTGGCAGCAAATTAACATTCACTTATGATCAAGATTCGAGAGTGTCACGAAATGCCGATACACATTTAACTATCTATGCTGTTCCAGAAAGCGAAATACTCGACGGAAGTTTCCGCTCTCATAATAATACATGGGAAGATGTGACTCATACTTTTACTAGAACAGAAAATGGGAAAAATCTTGAATACACTACCCAAAATAACACGCATACAAAATATGTTGTTGTCGCAAGCGGGAATTATAATCCAGAATTTGGTATTTGGGTTCAATTGATCACTACTTATACAGATACCATTTCAGGACAAACGAAATCCTCAGGAATTGTAGCCTACATGTCAAAAGAACCTACTCAAGAATGGGCAAAAGCCATTGAAAGTGGTGATTTAACACCAGTAGAAAGATGCGTTCCTCATAAAGATTTAAAAATCAAAAAAATTGACAGTATTGATAAAAACAAAAGTCTAGCAGGGGCCAAATTTATAGTGCGTAACGAGGCAGGAATTGAATACCCTGTCACAACAGATGATAAAGGTGAAGCCACTGTTTCCAATCTTAAATTAGGTAAATACACTATCACAGAAACAGAAGCTCCTAGCGGATATATTCTTGACAAAGAACCAAAAACAGTTTTTCTTGATGACACAACTCCAGCGATTGTACCTTATCAAATTGAAAACATTGGAAAACGTAGTGTTAAAATAGCGAAGGTCGATGCAGACGATAATACAAAATTATTAGCAGATGTTGTCTTTGTCTTGAAACAAGGAAATGTTGAAGTAAAAGAAGTAAGAACAGACAAAAATGGAGTAGCACTTTTTGAAGATATTCCATATGGTAACTACACGCTTGCTGAAAAATCAACCATTACGGGATACGACTTAAGTCAGGAAACACGTCAAGTAAGCATTACTGAACCAGGTGAACCACTTGACCTTGGTATATTTACGAATCATAAAACAATAATGCCAACATTTGTTACACTTGAAGCAGAAAAAATGCTAATTGGAAAACAATTAGAAGCAGGACAATTTAAATTTGTACTCAAAGGTAACGGCATTGAACAAAAAATAGCTACCAATGATAAATCAGGTCATATTACATTCCCAGAATTGACATTTAACAAAGAGGGAACTTATACGTATACAATTACCGAAGAAAATGACGGCCAGACTAATATCACTTATGATACAAATGAAGTAAAAGTTCTTATCACAGTCACGAAAGATAAAAATGGTCAACTTGTTGCTAAAGTAATGTATGATAACTCGGATAAATTACCAACTTTTACCAATAAGTATACTTATCCTATACCACCAAGTACCACTCGAGTAACGAGTACAACTTCTACTCCTAATTCATCAAAAATACCAAATACAAAAACTCTTCCGCATACAGGTGAATCAACAGTAATGTGGATAGAAATACTTGGAATAACAATAATTATTTTAACTTGCTTTGTTTATAAAAGAAAAAACATAAAATAATGGTTCTATCATAAATCGTGTTGGTGGGAATAATCCATCAACAATCTGCTAAAAAACGGCTGTATAATTTTTAGGGTTGATGGCATAAGCCAGCAACCCTAATTTCATGTAGACAAAAAGGCAATTTTCTCTTAAATTAAAAGTACCACCAAATAATAAGGAGAAATTGCCTATGTCTAATATAACAGAAATCTTACTACAATTAAAGGATAAAAACATCACATTTGATCATGAAAACATATCTGAATGTGTCATTCGACATAAAAAATCATTAGTCTTATACGGTAAATTAACCTATACACCAGATTGTTGCCCAAATTGTCACGCAACCAATGGCATTGTAAAAAATGGGACACGTCAATCGCGACTGTCTTTATGCCAAATTTCAGGACTAAACGCCTATTTATCACTCACTAAACAACGTTTTTATTGTAAATCCTGTCAATCATCATTTACAGCTGAAACACCTATTGTGGATAAGCATTGTTTTATCACAAACCGTTTAAAACAAAAGATAATGGATACTTTAACAGAAACCATTTCAGAAACCTACATCGCTAAACAACACAATGTATCTGTACATACGGTCAGACGTATTGTTGATAAAGTCGCCTCTACTTTAAAAGTAAATCACAACACACAATTACCTCATCATCTATGCTTTGATGAATTCAAGTCAGTAAAATCTTCTGATAGTGCCATGAGTTTTATCTATTGTGATGCACTGACTCATCAACTGATTGACGTTGTACACGACCGTAAATCCAGCACGCTATTAGACTACTTTGCTAGATACGATACCCATACAAGAAAAGCTGTTAAAACAATTACGATTGATATGTTTCGCCCCTATATTCAGATAGCCAAGCAAGTATTTCCTAACGCACATATCATTATCGACCCTTTTCATATTGTACAAGCATTAAATCGTGAGTTAACAAAACACAGAGTGCATGTAATGAAAGCTTTACATCAGAACAATCGCCGTTTATACAACAAAATGAAACGTTATTGGAAGTTGTTTTTAAGTAACACAGATACACTAAGTAGTTATCCTTATCACCGTTTTCCACTGTTTGATTGGATGACGCATACACAAGGGATAGTCGATTATTTATTGGAACAAGTCCCCGAACTACGAGCCACATACGATGTCGTTCATCAATTAAGAGATGCTTTACATAATAGAGATTTTGACCGATTTGAAGAAATACTCATATGGGCTAAACAGGAAGCTATTTCTCCTGGTTTACGTAGAGTATTAAGAACGTTCAAAGGGTATTTACCCTATATTAAAAACACCTTTATCTACCATCATTTGACTAACGGTGCACTTGAAGGAATCAATCATAAAATTAAAGTACTTAAGAGAAATGCCTATGGTTATCGTAACTTTTCACATTTTAGAAATCGTATTTTATTAATCTGTAAGTTATATGTACCATATACCGTACCATCTACTTCACTAGTTGCTTAATAGTTTAAGTCAAAAGTGATGTACGAATAGCTCCTTCCCCGCACAACGTAGGGGAAGAGAAATGTATCGTGTACATGTCGGTGAGCCGTACATCACTTTGTGACTTAAAATAAAAAGATAGTGACATAACATTTGTTACATCACTACCTTTTATGAGTCATCAACCTTATTTGACATAGAGCCTTTTAAAATTCAAAATCCAACATATTTTTCAATTTTTAAAAAATATGTTGGATTTTTTATCGCTATTGTCAACAATCTGAGAACCGTTTTTGCGAAAAACGGTTCTTTTTTATTATAATTGTCGCATTGTAGGGAACAACAAGACATCACGAATAGATTGAGCATCTGTTAATAGCATTGTAAATCTATCAATACCGATACCTAATCCTCCAGTTGGCGGCATGCCATATTCTAACGCTTCGATAAAGTCTTCATCAATCGGATGCGCTTCATCATTTCCTTTATCTTTTTCTACCATTTGTGCTTCAAAACGTTCACGTTGGTCGATTGGGTCTGTTAATTCTGTAAAGGCATTGGCATATTCTTTTGTAACAATGAATAATTCAAAGCGATCTGTAAAGCGTGGATCTTCTTCATTTTTACGTGCTAAAGGAGATACTTCCACAGGATGCCCGTATACAAACGTTGGTTGGATACATACTCCCTCTCCAAACTCTTCAAAGAACGCATTGATAATATGTCCTACCGTTGTATCATGATCATTTAATTTTACATGATGTTTTTCAGCTACTGCTTTTGCTTCTTCAAATGTCATTTCTTGCCAGAAATCAACACCCGTTTGCTCTTTGATTAAATCAACCATATGCACTCGTTTCCAAGGTGTTTCCAAATCAATCTCTTGACCATTATATTGTAATACCGCTGTACCTAGTACACGTTTTGTAACATGACGCAATAAGTTTTCCGTTAAATCCATCACATCTGTATACATTGTATACGCTGTATACACTTCCATTGACGTAAATTCTGGGTTGTGTGTCGTATCAATCCCTTCATTACGGAACACACGTCCAATTTCATAAACTTTCTCCATACCCCCAACCACAAGACGTTTTAGATGTAATTCTGTGGCAATACGTAAATACAATTCCATATCCAACGCATTATGGTGTGTGATAAATGGACGAGCTGTCGCACCACCTGCTAAAGTGTGTAACACTGGTGTTTCGACTTCTAAATAACCTGCATCATCCATATAACGACGAATTTCACTTACGATACGTGAACGTAAAATAAAACGTTGACGACTTTCATCATTACTAATTAAATCTAAGTAACGTTGACGATATTTTTGTTCAACATTCGTTAAACCATGGTATTTATCAGGTAGAGGACGCAATGCTTTTGTTAAGTGAACAAACTCTTTGGCACGAACTGTCAATTCACCCATATCTGTTTTCATAATTGTCCCAACAACACCAACAATATCACCTAAATCAGCCACTTTAAAAATTTCGTATTGTGCTTCACCAACTTGATCTTGACGCACATAAATTTGAATACGTCCAGATTGATCTTGTAAATGCGCAAAACCCGCTTTCCCTTTTCCACGTTTTGTCATTAAACGACCTGCAATTTGCACAGTAACGGGCTCTTTTTCAGCAATATCCTCTTTTGTAAATTCTTCAAATTCCACTTGTAAATCAGCTGCTAAATGATGACGCTCAAAACCACTAGCAAATGGATTCACATTTGTTTCTGTTAATTTTTGCATTTTTTCACGACGTACGAGTAACTGGTCGTTCAATTCCATTTTCACATCTTCTGACACTTGTTTCACTCCAATTCTTTTCATTCTTCGTGTCTATCATAACACATAGAACGTGTTCTTTCACTATTAAATCTCTATTTTTAAACTTCTTTCTTCAACTTCTTCAATAAAAGCATCCATCAAATCAATCATTTCTTGTTGTGTTGTTGCTTGATTGATTAAATTTTTCGTCTTGGAAGCACGCGGAATCCCTTTTAAATAGTAATTCGCATGTTGTCTAAACTCTCTTGACGCAATTACTTCCCCTTTTAAATCAACCAAGCGTTGTAAATGCACCTTTGCAATATCAATCTTCTCTCTAGGTGTATGCGGCGGTAATAATTCTCCTGTTTCTAAATAATGCACGGTTTGTTTAATCATCCACGGATTTCCTAGCGCTGCTCTACCAATCATAACTCCGTCAACACCCGTTTCATCTAACATACGTTTAGCATCCTCTGGTGTTTTCACATCGCCATTTCCAACTAGAGGAATCGTTTTTAACGCTTGTTTTACGTCCTTTAAAATTGTCCAATCAGCATATCCCTCGTACATTTGTACACGTGTACGTCCATGCATCGCTACCATGCTCGCACCCGCACGCTCTGCTGCCAGAGCATTCTCAACAGCATACAAATGCTCGCTGTCCCAACCTGTACGCATTTTCACCGTAACAGGCACTTTGACCGCATCTACAACAGACGCAACCATTTCATATACTTTATTCGGATCCAACAACCACTTAGCGCCAGCCTCTGCCTTAATCACCTTATTTACCGGGCAACCCATATTGATATCAATAATCGCCGCTTGCGTATGCTCCTCCACATACTTGGCAGCCTCCACCAAGGTTTCTTTACTTCCTCCCATAATTTGTACACTTAAAGGATACTCTTGAGGCTCAATATGCAGCATACTTAATGTCTTTTCATTTCTGAATTGAATGCCTTTATCACTAATCATTTCGCATACTACTAACCCTGCTCCCATTTCTTTAACCGTGACACGAAAAGCAGCATTACTAATACCTGCCATTGGCGCAACGACAACGGGATTTACAATATCAATGTTCCCAACTTTAAACATATTTTCTCCTTATTTATCATTTAACTTTTTATCAAATGCTGTTACCATCCGATAAAACAAATATATATCATCTATTCTAGTTTAATAACATATTAAAAAATCTCGCCCGTATGGGCGAGATAGACTGTCTATTAACGACGACGCTCTGCAATACGAGCTGCTTTTCCGTGTAACGCACGTAAGTAGTATAATTTCGCACGACGTACTTTACCATGACGAACTACTTCAATTTTTGCTACACGTGGTGTATGTAATGGGAATGTACGTTCCACACCAACACCGTTAGAGATTTTACGTACTGTATAAGTTTCACTGATACCAGCACCACGGCGTTTAATAACAACACCTTCAAATAACTGGATACGTTCACGAGTTCCCTCAACAACTTTAGCGTGTACACGCACTGTATCTCCAGGACGGAAATCAGGAATATCTGTACGTAATTGTTCTTGTGTAATCTTTTCGATTAGTTGACTCATCTCTTTTTCTCCTTCTTCTGCGAATATTCATATACGACATTTTCATATAGCGGAATACTCTGAATATGTGGTCGCCCACTTCGTATTATTGTAGCATTTTTTAAGTTACTTGTAAATATGTATGTCGTGGTAAATTTGAGGAAGTAAATTATATCATTAAGTTAACCAGTAGTACAAAAAAGCATCTCATAGGATATACTTTTCATAATCACAAAAAAAGGATAACAAGAGATGCAAGAATACTATAACACAAAAGGCAAGCATATAACAGAAAAAGAACGTTACTTCATCGAAAAATGGAAAAAAGAAGGTAAAAGTAATCGAGAAATCGATAGATTATTAGATAAAAATTACCAAACCATCAATAACGAAATTAAACGTGGACTTATCGATTTATCTTTTCATGGTGGCACTAAAGAATACTATGCTCAAAAGGCACAACAACTGCTACTCCTAACGAAATAACGGCTATTGAACACTGGATAAATCGTTATCGATTGATAAAGTTACTTAATTTTTGAACACCAACACGATTTATTATAGAATCAATATTCATGAAATCAAAAACAAACGGACATCTCAAAATGTCCGTCTGTCACTCATTATTCTTCTTTATCATCCCTACGTCTTTTTTTCCAAGCAATAAGGAAAAGTCCCAATGCTAAAACTCCTACGCCAACAGCGATAGAAATCTGTTGTTCACCTGTGAAAGGAAGAAATACCGTAGATGCTTTTGTTAGCACCGTTGTTGTTTCATCCTTTTTGTTAGGTGGAAATACCGATTTTATGTTATTGTGAAACACAATATCACTTTTGGCAGTTTCACCAGATTTAACAGCAATAATTTTAGCTGTTAATCCATTCCCAACATCATTCAATACGCGTACCAAGACGGTATACTCACTTGAATCATAGTCAATCAATGGATTATCTCCTACTTTTTGTTTTACCGTATACGTATAGTCACCGACTCTTGTATACGTAAATCCTTTAAAGTAAGCTGTCGTATTCGCTTTAACGTCAAGTTCTTTTTCTGTACCGTCCTCAGATGTTAGGACAGCTTTAAAAACCGTTTCTTTATAGTAATTGGTATGATCATCTATCTGAATAGTCGCAGGAATATTCATTTCGTAGCCGGCAGACTCGGCAAAAGCGTCCACTTTATCCACCAGAGCAAATAACATGATAATGGTTACGAAATAAGTAATAATTTTCTTCATGTTTATATCTAACTCCTTTCTGACTAATTATTTCAAACTGATTCGCCCAAATACCAAAATACGTCCGTTTGTTGTGGTATCCGAACAAGTTGATAAACAAATCAACTGATCTGTTGGTTGAATACCAATTTCTCGATAATGCACAGCGTTCTTTTTAACGTGCTCAAAAACTTTCATAGCATCTCGGCTTGTCACATTATAGACAATTTCATCAGAAGCTACTGTTCTCATTGTCGCAAAAATACTCACACGGAATTCTTTTTCAAGTGCTGACAATGTCCCTGTTTGATGTTTATCAAAAAAATCTTTTTCTAAGAAATTTTCTAAATCACCAAACATCGCTCTATTGCTCATGTGATGCCCATAAATAACCGTATATGGATCAGTAAAATCTCGACTATTTTGAGAATCTAAAAAGATAGCACCAGATAAGGAAAAATTTCCATAAACATCTTTGTTAATATACTCTAATGTTGTTTTTCCAATAACAAGTGGATAATCAATATGCGTATCATCAATGGTTAGCCAACCACACACGTCAGCGTTGATTTTTTGTAAATCCACTAAGGATAATGGACTATCCTGATGTGGTTTATACGCCAATAAATCTTTAGATACAAAGGCACCTTGGCTAATTCTCATATTATCCCAAAGACAATAGCTACCAAAAAGTAACATAAGAATGGCTAAGAACAAGAAACACTTTTGAATCACTCGATTCCCCGCTCGTGCAAATATAGCAGCTTGTTCCATGAATTATTTCCTAATTATTCTTCTTCTGAACGTCTACGTAAGCTGAAGATAAGCATACCAGCTGCTGCCGTTACTAATAACACATATGGACCATATTCAAGTAATAAACCTGTTGGTGTTGTGATTTCTTTTTCGTTAATGAATAACACTGTATCATTCGCAGATATTGTTTTATCTGCAACAGCACTACCTACAATTTCATCAACTACGTTTTCACTAAGTTTATATTTTGTTGTATATCCATCATTAGTGTATGATTCCTCTGTGATAGTCACTTTATCATTTGATGATAAACCAGTGATTTCTGCATATTGGTCATGTTTTAATTTAATACTTACTTCTGAACCGCCACTTACAAGTTGAACTGCATCACGGTTATCACTGAATTTCACATTATATTTTTCACCGTCATCACCGACAACTTTTAATTTGAACGTAAATTCTTTTTGTTTGTCCCCTTGGTTACCACGAACTTCTTTTTTAACTTTTAATTTGCTTAACACTTTTTTAGGATCGTTATTTTGATTTGGTTCTGGGTCTGGATTATTGTTTGGGTTTGGGTTATCTAGAGTTGGTACGATTGGCGGAGTGTCAGTAGGATTCACACCATAGTCATTGATAAATGCGCCACCAAGTGCATCTTTTACTTTGTTATTATCTTTGTTAACAAATGTATAAGCGTACACTTCCATAGTACCATTTGCACCATTTTTTACATACACATCAAAATATTTTTTATCTGTACGATAATTCATACCTGCGTAGTTACCTACTGTTTCACTAATTACATAACGGTATACACCTGGAGCTTTAAATTTATCATTATTAATTTTTAATTTTGCTTTCTCTGCTGAATAAATCACGTTTTTTTCTAATGATGATTCTACTTCAGGTTTTAAGCTAATTGTATCTTTTTCAAAAGTAACCCCACCCTCAGGTCCTGCTAAAACAGCATTGTTTTGATCATTTGCATTCGCAGCTTCACCTGATTCGATTGTAAAGGTAAAGTCTGTTGCCGGACCGTAAACACCTCTTTCTTTACGTACCCATTTTTGGAACTCTAGGTGCTTTGGCACAGCTGCATTTTCTTCCGCACGAGCCACACTTGGAACATTTGATGCTAATAAACTTAAAGCTAAAGCTGACACGGCAAATTTTTTGATATTTTTCATAGTTATATCTTTCTCCTCATTTAAATATTAGATTTTCTTAAAATAGTAATAACTTTTCCTTTTATCATGTGAATGTTGACTGGTCCAAAATAACGACTATCTTTGCCACCCTCACGATAATCTGCAAGAACAAACACTTCTTCATTCGATAACTGAAGTGGATATGTCACACGAGAATCATATTGAGCTGTTGTTTGATAAATATAGCTTTCTGTCAACAAACTATCGTTTACTTTCACATAATTATCTCTTGTAATCTCTACCTTTTCACCAACTGTTGCAATAACACGTCCTAAATAATGTTCGCCATCTTTTTCAAAGTAAATGACGTCGCCACTACGCACACTCTTTTCTAAGCGATAATATAAGAATATATCTCCCGCACTCATACGAGGCATCATTTCATCATTTGGAACTGAACTCAGCCCAAAAACAAAACCAAAGAGGAGATACACACTCCCTAGCAATAGAATAAGATGTTTAAAAAATCGACTAATGTCCTCTTTATCACGCAATCTCTTTAAACGTTGCTTAATAATATCCTCAACAGTTTGTTCTTTAATAGATTTCCTTTTTTTCATCATGATGACTCCTTCTAGCATTGATGAGATTATCACGCTCTGCCAGTAAGGCCTCATACTTTGCATCGTGTATTGCGATTAATGTTTGATACTCTTGTTGCAAGTTAGCTAATTTTCTCCAAACATCCTTTTCATCTACACCGAAAAACAATTTCTTTTTGAATTTTAATTTTTTGAAAAAGGCAAGTAATTCTGTTTCACTCTTAATCGTCATAGTGTCTACCTCTTTTTTGGAAAAGTACGATATATAAAATAGCTATGAGTGCAAATCCACTTAATAGCATTGCAGGGACACTATCAAAAAATAGTCCTGTAGGTGGAGAAGCAATCTTCGTATTTTTAAAGACGACATGAGCATTATCACTCGTTTCACCCACTTCATACTCCCAGATTTTTACTCCATTTCTATCCGCTAAACTACCTAATGGTTTTTTCTCCATTACGTTTGGATTATTCAATGCAAATTTCCATGTTTCGACATCTTGAACATGATCATTCTTTACTTCTGCAATTCGAATACCGGCACCCTCTGGTAAAACAGTAAAACGTTTGTTTGGATCTGGTTGATCTGCCGTTATTTGTTCTAAAGTTTTTGTTTCACCCGGACGAAGCGTAAAGCTTCCGTTTATACTACTCCGAGATTCAAATACGGAACCAGGTAGATGGATTTTATAGTGAAAAGTAAATTCTCTATTAGGTGTATTATTATCAATCTGATTACCATCAACTTCTTTTTTCACGGTAATCAGCGCTTCACGTTGCCAACGCGCATACAAAGCATTTTCGCTTTCTTTGTTTAACGTATCGACATGAAACTTGTCTCCAGTTTGAGCGAATTCAGTATTCCCTGTCGGTTGAGTAGACCACCCTAAGAATTTATATCCCGCTAAAGTTAATTTATTCCCAAAGAATTTAGCTGAATTATTTCCACCAATTTTTGCATTATCATCATTCGCCTCAAATTGTTGAACTAAAGGATTTGGCTGTTGACTTGAATAAAGTGATGGATAATTAAAATGATAGGTCACATCTACTTTTCTGTTTTCTGACCACTGTGCATACAAATGTGTATCCCCAGCAGGCAATGGAATAGCATCTCCCGGATAATAAGTCGTCCCTGTCCCATCAGCTTTCGTATTCCAACTAACAAAACCGTCTGACGTAGCCGGTGCTCTCCAGCCCCAGTTCGTTTCTATTTTCTCAACTTTACCGTCAACATCTGGAAAATCCGAATTTGTTGCTTTTTTTATTTCTCCAGTCGCCGTATTTGGATAATAATACAAATTAGCAACCGTTGTCGGTATCCATTGTGCAACCAAGGTAATATTTCGATTCACTTCTGAATTGAAACTATACAAATTACCATTTAGTTTCCAACCGGCAAACCGATAATTTGGTCGTGTTGGGTCTGTTGGTTTTTTCGCACTGTCTCCTGACGCAAGTGGCTGACTTGGAACAGATGAACCACCATTGCTATCAAAAGTTACAGTCACATCAACCGGTTTCCAAATCGCATATAACACTAAATTATTTGCATCCATTTTATAAGAACCATCAAATTTTATAAATTTAGAACCAGCTGGATCTAATGCCCAACCTTTCCACACATAATGAGATGGAATATCTGCCGGTCTACTAGGTTCATTTAAGTTATAAGAGGCATCTAATGTTGCACCATAAGGAATACCTGTTTTATTCCCAACTGTTGTCGCATTCCCATACTTATAATCAATAGTGTACCGTTTTCTATCTAAACGAACATCATAACCTATTCTCTTTGGTGCAAGTCGACTTCCCTCTGTTGCAGAAAAAAATCTGTTTGCATTATGATCTGAAGCAGATACAATTTCATATCCTCTAAATTTATTGGTTAATGTAAAGGCCGTTCCACTTAGTTCAGCTTTTTGTCCATGCACCAAACGATATGAACCATCAGGTTCTTGAACCTGCCAATAAATCGTATAAGCATTTCTGTTATCTATAAGAGAGGTGTATCTTAAACGAACAATGTAATTTGTGGGATCCCACATATGTCGATCTTCAAATTTAAAATCCGGCCAATAAGTCGTTGTAGTAGTAACATTATTACTCGTTCTTCCAGTATCAAATCTAAAGTGAGGTGTCCCATTCGTTAATTCAGGAAAATCAGTAATCGGCGACTCCCAAAGTCCTCTTGATGTACGGAATGGTCTGTCACTTCTTTCTCCTTCGTAATAGTTAATCGTTACTACTTTTCGATCATAGTAAACATTTATAGTAGTTGAACCGTCACCTTTTACTTTATCATAATTGCTTTCAGCATAAGAAAATCCAAATCCTTGCTCATTCTCTGGAGCAATAGATGTAGGTGTCGCACTGCCCGTATCGATATTAGATACAACTGTACTCTTCCAATAATCATAGTCATCATGAGTCGGATCAGCTTGCCCAAGGGGATGTGTTACTTTTTGTTTCCAATAAACAATCGTATAACTTGTTTTACTTGGTGTCCATTTAGCATAAATCGTTGTATCACGTTGCGGTCTAGCATCCCAGTTAAATGGGACTTTTAATTCTTTATCCGCAAACCACCCTGCAAAAGTGTATCCTTGTCTAACAGGATCTGCTGGTTTTTTGGTTTTATTTTGTTGATTAGCTAAAACATAAACTGGAGAAAGTGACTCTGCTCCATTTGTCTCAAAATAAATCCAGCGGGCCGGTTGTATAATTGGATAAAGATCCATATCCGACGTCACAGGTGTGCCCTCAGCAACCGGTGTACGTCCATCCAATGTTCTCGACCAACCTGTCAACACTTTTCCATCATCTGCTACAAAAGGAATATTTTTAAAATCTAATACATCATTACCGTCTGAACGTGGATATTTTTGTGTAAACCACGCTGGTGCACCTTGTTGTGATTTAGATAAGTACCGTACAAAATACGCTTTTTGGTATCGTGCATATAGTTTAGTCTCTTGGTCGTTTCTCAATGGACCTTCTACTGTAAATTTATTATCCTCAAACTTTCTTCCACCTGTTTGAGCAGTATACCAACCTGTAAACACATACCCATCTTTGTATACTGTTGGTGGCTTGCTTAGTTTTTCTCCAGTAGATAGTCTACGAACATATAACTCTTGCCCTTGTTCATCATAAAAACGATACGTATGAACTTTATGACTACTTAATCCCGTTCCTATGTAAACAGAGAAACTTTTTGCGTCAAAAGTAACGGTATCATCTTGCGTTTCTTTTGGTATCACTTCCTCCTTTTGTTGAGTATCCCCTTCAACGTGATAAATCTTAATATTCGAAGCATTTTCAAGAACAGGGTTTGACACACTTACTTGAATACTATCAGACTCTTTTGGATTAAAAACACGCCCATTTGTATCATAAATCGTAATGTCATAAGCAAACAAAACTGTTTCAGCCCCTGTCGGTACTTCAGCAGGATATGCTTTGACAGTCGCACCTTGTGGCATTTTCCCACTCAATGTAATAGCACTAACTTCTTCTGCCAATTCTTGATAACTAGCATCTTGATAGATAGTTGCTTGTAATGTTTGATCCACCGTATCGACATCGTATTCACTACTAAGATTTCCAGCTATATTGGAATTATCTTGTTCTGTTTGCTGTTCTTCGGCAAATAATGTCCCTGAATAGTACAAATTTGTCGATTGTACAACTAATAACAGAACTGTAAACCAAATCAACCATTTTTTCTTTACTGTTTTCACATCTACATTTCTACCCTCTTTCTTTAATAAAATAAACCACTAAAAATACCCCCCCCCGAGTTTTTTCGGGTTTGGGGGCATCACTGCTACGTCGACTAACAGATGTTATTTTATCATCTTGAGTATTGTTGTCAATAGAAATCTTAAAATTATTTTATTGAAATTTTATTAAAAATTTATATTATACATATTTTTTCTTTATAAAACATAAGATATATTCCACTTCGTTCGACTTTTATTTTTTATAAAACCTTATTATAACAACAAGTTTCTCATCCCGCTTATCCTCTATTACTTTTTCATTTTATTTGTCGTGAATATTTTTTAATAAATTTATAAAAAAATTTAAGTTCTAAAAAATGACAGCGTTTTACTTTTTGATTGACACATTTCCTTTACATTGTTACCATTAGTGTATACAAAATCTATCATATGCGAAGAGGACAAAACAATGACAACGACGCTTTCAAATGAGGACATTATTACCGAAATTATTAATTTAGAAGCTATTTTAAATTTACCAAAAGGGACGGAACATTTTGTAAGCGACGTCCATGGAGAATATTTTGCTTTTCAATATATTTTGAGAAACGCATCGGGAAATGTACGTGCGAAATTAAATGATTTATTTGGTGGGCGACTGACCACTTCGGATATTTCACAGCTGACAACATTGATTGTTTATCCAGAAGAAAAATTAAGCCTCATTCAAGACAGTATGGAAGATTCTCTTTTGAAAAACTGGTATGCGGTTACAATTTATCGTTTGATCGAATTTTTAGAATTTGTTGCGAGTAAGTATACACGTTCAAAAGTAAGAAAAGCATTACCTAGTCGATTTGTTTATATTATCGAAGAACTACTTTATAAAAGTAATGTAGGAGGAGATAAACAGAAATATTATAGTGCCATTGTTGACAATTTGATTGCGTTAGAACAAGCAGATGACTTAATTATTGCTCTGTCCTATGTAATGCAACAACTGATTGTCGACCATTTGCACGTCGTTGGTGATATTTACGATCGCGGCCCTGCTCCCGATGAAATTATGGAAACACTCATGCACTATCATTCTGTCGATATTCAATGGGGAAATCATGATATTTTATGGCTTGGTGCCGTGTCTGGCTCGCTTGTGTGTATGGCAAATGTTATTCGTATTTGTGCTAGATACAATAATTTAAGCATTATTGAAGATAGTTACGGTATAAATCTACGCCCTTTATTTACATACGCAGAAAAATATTATAAAGACTTCCCTAACTTTAGACCTAAATTACTACCCAACCAAACACTTGGGGAAGAAGAAGCAAAACAAATTTCTAAATTACATCAAGCCATTACGTTTTTACAATTTAAACTAGAAAGTCAAATCATTAAACGTCGTCCTGAATTTGATATGGCAAATCGCCGTCTTCTAACACAAATCGACACAAAACACAATACCATTACATTGGACGGAAAAGAATATCCATTACAATATTTTGATACATCTATGTTGAATGACAATGACCCCGAAGCCTTAACCGATGAAGAACGTCATATTTTAGCGAAATTAAATCGTTCATTCCAAAACAGCGAAAAACTAAAACGCCATATGGATTTTTTACTAGAGGTTGGAAGTCTATACACTCTTTACAACGGAAATCTACTCTACCACGGTTGTGTGCCCCTAACAGAAAATGAACAATTTGCTTCGTTGACATTGGAAAATCAAAAATACCATGGTAAAGCTCTTTTTGATAAATTTGAAAGCTATGTACGGTATAGTGCTGCTCATCCACACATACAAGATGATTTCTCAACGGATATGATGTGGTATTTATGGACCGGAAAATATTCTTCTTTATTTGGTAAAGATGTCATGAAAACATTTGAAAGATATTTTATCCAAGACAAAGAAACACATGCAGAAAATAAAAATAAATACTACTCTGCACGTGAAAACTTAGAAACAGTCAAAATGATTTTAAAAGAGTTCGGTGTACCTACAAAAGATGGGCACATCATTAACGGTCATACACCAGTTAAAGAAATCAAAGGCGAATGTCCAATTAAAGCAAATGGTAAAATGATTGTGATTGACGGTGGCTTTTCTCTACCTTATCATAAAACAACGGGTATCCACGGTTATACTCTTTTATATAATTCTTATGGCATGCAGCTCATCACACATAAACATTTTGACACAAAAGAAGTGGCTTTAAGAGAAGAAACGGATGTCTTATCTACAAAACGTATTGTCGACCGTGTACTCGAAAGAAAACGTGTCCGAGATACAACTGTTGGCAAACGACTGCAAGATCAAATTAACACACTATATGCATTATTAAATAAAGAATAATAAGTAAGCCCCCGATATTTTTGTATCGGGGTTTGCTTATATCAAAATAATTACGATATGTGATTTTTATCACAAATTAGGACTTTTTATTAAAAATTTTAAATGTAAATAAAATAAACAAACTACTTTATTTCTTTAAAACATTGGTATATAATAGGTTTGTAATAAACATTTGAGTAATTTCTCAAATGTGAATAAAATCACTAATAAGAAGGAGTGTTTATATGAGAGCAGCAGTTGTCACAAAAGAAAGTAATGGTCGTGTGGAGATCGTTGAAAAAGAAACACCAAAAGTAGGTTACGGAGAAGCATTGGTTGATGTGGAATACTGTGGTGTGTGTCATACAGATTTACACGTAGCACATGGCGATTTTGGTCAAGTACCTGGTCGTGTTTTAGGTCATGAAGGAATTGGTATCGTTTCTGAAATTGGTCCAGGTGTTACTAGCTTGAAAGTTGGAGATCGTGTTAGTATTGCATGGTTCTTTGAAGGTTGTGGTAGTTGTGAATACTGTACAACAGGACGTGAAACATTATGTCGTAAAGTAAAAAATGCAGGATACAGTGTTGACGGTGGTATGGCTGAACAATGTTTAGTAACAGCTGATTATGCTGTTAAAGTTCCTGAAGGATTAGACCCAGCACAAGCAAGTTCTATCACATGTGCAGGTGTTACAACTTACAAAGCAATTAAAGTTGCTGATGCAAAACCTGGTCAATGGATTGCGATTTACGGTTGTGGAGGTTTAGGAAACTTAGCTATCCAATACGCTAAACATGTTTTCAACGCTCATGTTATTGCGATTGATGTTAATCAAGACAAATTGGATTTAGCTTTAGAAGTAGGTGCTGATATTGCTTTGAATGCAAAAGAAATTAGCGACACAGCTGCATATATTCAAGAAAAAGTTGGCGGTGCTCACTCAGCTGTTGTAACAGCCGTTTCTAAAGTAGCATTCAACGACGCTATTAACTGTGTACGTGCAGCAGGTAAAGTTGTTGCTGTTGGTTTACCTTCAGAAACAATGGACTTACCAATCGTTAAAGCTGTTTTAGACGGTATCGAAGTTATCGGTTCTCTAGTTGGTACACGTAAAGACTTGGAAGAAGCATTCCAATTCGGTGCAGAAGGTAAAGTCGTACCAGTCGTTCAAACACGTGCTTTAGACGAAGTAAACGATGTCTTTGAAGAAATGGAAAACGGAACAATTCAAGGACGTATGGTTATCGACATGAAAAAAGAATGCAGCGGATGTGCTTGCTGTAACGGATAATTTAGTATGTTTAACAACAACCCCGTAGCCAATTGTGGCTACGGGGTTGTTGTTTTCTATAATATTGGCAAATCTTATTTCTTCATATATCTCTAATATACAAAATATTCATATCAACTAAAAAGAGTGACGACATCTTGTCATCACTCAAAATATTTCTAAATATAAACAATATTTAACTCTCCGAATTGAACATTACCATCTATCATAAGTGTTTTTTCATAGGCAAGAATATTTTGTGCTTGGGTAACTTCTCCTAGAAAAACTGTCACATTATTGATGACTTGCCAATTTTTTGGAATAAATAAAGTCATTTCTCCAAAGGACACAGTCACATGTATTTGTGCTTGGCTATCTCGTATTTTTGCATCATCAAAAAACACTTTACTTTCTCCAAATGAACAACTAAAGGACATACCGTCTACGTTATTCGTATGCACGTATTTTGTACTACTTGAAAAAGATGTACGACTAACTGAATGTGCTTTTTCATCATACATACCATCTCTTACTTCTTCAAAATCATCACCGTCAATAATAGATTCATTTTGAAATTTCGCATGATAATACACTTTTTTTGGTTTATACTGCTCAAAAATCATCGTGATACCAACGTAAGCTAAAACAGCTGATAGTATAACTGTCCAATATGGTATATCTACAAATTTAAATTCATGATTGTAGAACAAAAATCCTGCAACACAAGAAGTGAACACACCAAATAAATTACGTCCCATAATACTTTTAATCAGCCAATTTAATAAAAACACCGTTACAATAATAAGCATCAACGGTATATTTGGTACCACTTTAAAATAATGCAATATTACTAATACCGATAAGAATAGAAAACCCAAACCCCATAATTGTTTTTTCATTGTTTTACCTCGTTTCATTTAATCTATCTTTTAATGTTTTATAGTAATGTCTAGACACATGCACTTGTTTATGTGTCTTATAAAAAGAAATCGTACTCGTTCCAGAAAAAGACTTATCCAATGCATAAATCTTTTTGGTGTTGACAATAGTCGACTTGGAAATACGCACAAACTCAATCGGCATATTTGATTCTATCTCGTATAATTTTAATTTGATTGTATACGTATCCCTCTCTGTATGTGCACACACAACATTTCCTTGCGTTTCAAAAAATAGTATATCTGAAATTGGTATATAATATTCGCTATTTTCTTTATAAAACACAAAATTTAAAGAACGCTTTGCACTCATCTCAATAGCTCTTTGTAAATTAGCAAGCCGTTCATCAAATGCCGGTGCCTTGATAATGACTTCAATATCTTGAAGTAATTCATCCAACTCTATAATTACCCTCAACCATACTCTCTCCTTTCGCATCGTTTTCTTCCTGTGTATTTATATCATATATAATTTCAATGCGTATGACCATAATAATCCCTCATTTCTTTATAAAAAGTATATCTTTTCCTTGTTAAAAAAGATATATTTTCACGACAAGTGGTATAAATCAGCATATAAGTGGTATAAAATACTCGGTCAAAAACATTTTAGAACAAAAGTTAATATATGTCATATATCAAAAATAATCGTCTTTCATACTCTTACTGATAGGACATCATTACTTTAGAATATAATTATAAAAATTTATTTTTTAGCTAAGGTATTTTTCTATCTGATATTAAAAGACAAACAGCTAGGCATCAATCTATACAAACAGATTGGTGCCTAGCTATTTTGTTCTTTACTAAACCTCATCTTTTTAGAATGATGATACACGCTTAAAACACATCGTCTAAACATTGTTTTTAGTAAAATAGCCTAATTAGAATTTCTTTTTTGAATAAAACCCCCTACTTTTTTATTGTATATTGAAATTTAGTATTATTTATTGATGACAATAGTTATTATGATAATCGGTTATTGATACGATTTGATATACAACTAAATATTATAGAGCCCAACTTTTATAATTTAAGAGCTAAAATACTCATTGTGAATCGGTTATTTAAAAACACAAACCTCTTTATCTATTGATAAAGTTGCTTCATTTTTAGTCACCGACACCATTTCACATACACTCAAAAAAGCGGCTCTATAATAAATCGTGTTGGTGGGAATAATCCACCAACACGATTTATTATAGAACAAAAAACGCTAGTGTTTGACACACTAGCGTTTTTAACATATTACTCATCATCATCGTCATCTGTTTGTAATAAAGCATTGACATAACAAATGTTTTCTTTTGTGTTTGCGATAAGATCTGTTTCTTGTCCAACGAGAACACTATTGATAAAACCAATAACCATTGGCATGCTCATACCTGCATATAAATCAAATGATTTTGCACCTGACATCAATAAGCGTGACGCCACATTACAAGGCGTTCCACCCATTAAATCAGCAAATACAGTGTATTCTTCTAATCCGTCTGTTAATGCTTCAAATTTTTGTTGAAAATCTTCAGGACCTTCTGACGGTAATAATGGAATAGCATGAATATAATCTTGCGGTCCCATAATCATTTCTGTACTTGCTTTTAGTGCTTCACAAAAGACACCATGACTAATTAAGATTAAATGTTTTGACATAATTTTCTCTTTTCTATTTTGCAATAATTGGCATATTTACTAGATGACCTAAACCAGCTAAAGCAACAATCAACGCGATAACAATAAAGATTGCTTTAGTTGATGTCATACCTTTTTTACCTAATAACCAGTATACAAAACCTGTTACAGCAAGTGGTACTAATTTAGGGAAAATAGAATCTAGAGTATTTTGAATATTGATTTTAACACCAAATACTTCTGGTACAGCAACGAATTTAATGTTTACCATTGTTGCAACTAAGGCACCAACCATGAATACCCCTAATAATGTTGCTGCATCTGTTAAAGCTGCTAAACGAGCTTGCATTGTTGTTACTAGAGAAACCCCTTCTTTGTGGGCAAACTCTAATTGTTTCCAACGGAAGAACATAATTGCAATATTTGCTAAAATCCAGATTAGGATACCAAATGGTGTTCCGTTGTTTTTACCGCCAACTTCTTGTACAGCCATATTGGCAGCAATCGCACCAAAGATAGCTGGAATTGTTGAACCGAAAATTGCATCCCCAATAGAAGCGAATGGTCCCATTAAACCAGTTTTAATACCTGAAACAGCTTCTGCTGAGTCTACACCTTGTTCTTCTTCTAAAGCTAAGTCAATACCTGCAATAATTGTATGGAAGAATGGAGATGTATTGAAGAATTGAGAATGAGTTTTCATCATTGTTTTCAATTCTGGTGTTCCGTCACCGTACATTTTACGTAATTGAGGTAAAATCATGTATAGATAGCTTGACGCTTGCATACGTTCATAGTTCCAACCCCATTGATATGTAAATAAACTACGACGGTTAATTTGATTAAAATCTTCTTTTGTTAATTTGTAATTAGATTTCGTCATCGTCAACTTCTCCTTCCGCTGCTGAACTTGCTACTGCTCCTGATGGAACATTAAAACTATTTTTGAAATGAATAGATGCTAAAGCAAAACCGATTAAAGCAACACCTAAAACTGGTAAACCTTGGAATACACCAGTAAATTCTTTAGACAATCCTGCTACAGCTCCACCTAATGTTTGTACTGAAGCAAATAGTACGCTTAACATTGCTGTTAACACAAACCCTAAAATTAAATAAGGGAAGTGTTTTTTCACTGGTAAGTAACGTAATAAGATAGCAAAACCGACACCAGGTAAAGCACCACCGGCTACTGTTAAACCAGTTGCTAACCAAGGAATATTTGTGTTAATAAAGTCAATGATACCTTGAACAGCACCTTGGCCTAAAGCTAATGCAAAGAATACTGGTAATGCACGTGATAATGCCCAAGGGAAAGCACCTAATAGGTAGTCACGTTCAATTGCTTTGTAGTTGAAGTTTTCAATATCTCTATCAATTTTGTGTTGGAAGAATGTTGTTAAGAAACGACCTAACACGTCAAATTGGATAAGTAATGTTGCTACTGGTACCGCAATAGTTGCGATTGCTTGTTGTGGGTCAATTTTGAATGCTACTGAGAATGCTGTTGCTAAAACTGCTCCTGAGTTAGCATCAATACGTGAAGCCCCACCGAATGTTCCAACACCTAGAACAACTAATTGTAAGCTACCACCAATAAATAGACCTGTTTGTAAATCTCCCATGACTAACCCTGCTACACAACCTGCAAAAACTGGTGACCCAGCTGATGATACGATTGTTAATTCATCTAAAATTTGATATGCAGCATATAAAGTTAGTAATAATATTTGCCACCAATGAATCATAAATAATTCCTCCTAATAAAAATATACTTACTTATTTATTTAATAATTTCATAAAATCTTCCACCGGATCACTTGGAACCATTTGTGCGACTAATTTAACTCCTTTCTCATTCAATTTTCCAAATGCTTCGATGTCAGCATCTACAACATGAATTGTTCGTGTTACTGGTTTAGTTTCAGGTGTTTGTGACATATTACCAACATTTAATTCTGGAATTGTCACACCTGCTTCTACTAAACGTAGGAATCTGTCTGGTTTGCGTGCTACAATCAATAAACGTTGAGAGTCATATTTTCCCTCTAGAATATTATTGGCAGCCTTTTCAATAGGCAGCACACTCAATTTAACACCAGGTGGTGTTGCTAATTTTAGACCGCTTTTTTCAATAGCGTTTTCAGCAACTTCATCATCAATAACCATAATACGTGAAATATTAAGTTTTGTTGACCATAAATTTGCTACTTGACCGTGGATTAGACGGCCGTCAATACGACATGCAACGATAGCCATATTTTCTCCTCCTTAATATATGAACATATTGTTTTCACACTCTTATTTTACCACTTTTTTCAAAAACAGCAATCGTTTTCAATAAAAAAATCAAAATTTTCATCAATTTTTTATAATTGGTTGATGTGATAAACAAATATTCGATTGATAAACACCTTCTGTTTCAAACACCACAATATCATTTTTCCCTTGTTTCCATACACCACTTGGTGCATATAAACTCATGATTGGCCCAACTTCCCAAAAACGTCCGATATGATAGCCGTTAATAAATACAGCTCCCTTTCCAAATCCTGTCATATCAACAAAAGTATCCAGTGGATCTTCTATTTCAACACTATATTTATAAAATGCAGGTTGATTTTCTACCCACTCTTTTGAGAAATCGACATCTGTCACATTATCCAAAGGCAATGTATAATGCTCCCAATTTGTTAGAAAATGTAAGTCTGCCGTCACACCTGTACGGATACCTTTATGCTGTGTGTCCGCCAGTAGTTTATGCCCGTAATTGACACGTCCCATATTTTCCACAAGAATATCTATTTGATTTTCTTTTTCTGGTACGTTTGTTAAAATATCTTCGCCCACATCAAACTGATATTGTGTAACAATGTGTTTTCCATTTAAATAAAATTGTATTCTATCACTGGCATCAATCACTCTATATCGTTCTTCTTGTGCATCTTGTTCAAGTTTTGTACGATATAATGTGTACCCAACATTTTGTCCTAAAGCTTCCATTGTTTTTGGGTATTTTGCGTAAATTGGATCCGCAATAGAGTGAAGCGTGTTAAATAAACTTACTTTGCTCTCCAACGGAATATCACAAATAGCCATTGTTTCCTTCACAAGAGGTGCTTTTTGTACCAAATGTGGAAATTTTTCTTTTAACATCTTAGAAACAGCCATATATTTCGCTGTCGGATTACCTTGTTCATCTAATAAGGCATCATAATCATAAGATGTTACTTGCGGCAAATCTTTTCGTCCACGGGCAGAACATCCATTCATAAACCCAAAGTTTGTACCACCATGGAACATATATAAGTTAATACTTGCCTGTTTCATGACATCGTAAACGGCTTGTGCTAATTCTTCTGGATCGCGTCTAATCACAGGCTCATTCCAACGATTAAACCAACCGTCCCAAAATTCCATACACATCAATGGGAATGTCTTTCCATATTCTTCAAAAAATGCTTTTAAATTCCCAAAATTTTCATCTGCTTTGGAACCAAAATTACCCGTTGGTAAAATATCGTCTTCAATCATACTCCCTGCTCGCAACGTTGCTCTCCATGCGCCATCAGAAGTAAATAAAGGAACTGTTATCCCTTTTTCTCGCATTAGTTGTTTTATTCCCCTTAAATACTCTTTATCTTCACCGTAAGAGCCGTATTCGTTTTCTATCTGACACATCAATATATTCCCACCATTGTCGAGTTGGTGAGGTACTAATTTAGATAATAACGTATCATAATAATTAGAAACATACTGTAAATAACGTTCATCACTAGAACGGATACGTATCGACTCCTCTAATAACCAAGCAGGAAAACCACCAAATTCCCATTCAGCACAAATATAAGGAGACGGTCTAACAATCGCATATAATCCTATTTCCTGTGCAAGTGTCAAAAACTTTTCAATATCTAATCCATTGTCAAAGTGATATTCATTTTTTTTAGGTTCATGAAGATTCCAAGGAACATACGTTTCAACTGTATTAAATCCTAGCGCCTTCAAATTATACAAAGAGTGATACCAATCTTTAGGGTGAACTCTAAAATAGTGAATCGCCCCTGACAAAATATGAAACGGTTTACCATCCAAAAGGAATGTATCTTTAATTTCAAACCGTGTCATAGTTCCACCTCCATCACACTACATTATGTTAATATAATAATTCTCATTTTTTTATTTGTCAATATGCACATTATGGATTATCATAATATTATAATATAAAAAGGAGAATAATATGAGTATACCTAAATACCAACAAATAAAAATAGATCTAGAAACCCAAATCAAATCCGGTATTTTTAAAAATGGAGATAAATTTTACACAGAAGCTGAATTGGCAAAAATGTACCACGTCAGCTCGATTACAATTATTCGTGCTTTAAACGAATTAGTAAAAGACGGCTATGTTGTGCGTTATCAAGGAAAAGGGACATTTGTATCTCGTTCAAGAAAAGGAAAACATGTTGAATTTTCTGATATAGAAAAATTCTCGGCAGATGAAGATACCGTCACTGTTTTATCTATTACAAAAGGAAACGATCCTTTTTATTTAAAAATGCTACATTTATCAGCAAAAGAACATTATTTTTGTATCGAACGTGTTAGAACAGCAAATAACACGCCATATATTTACCAAAAAACGTATGTCAACAGTAAATTTATTCGTAAAGATATAGAAAATATGAACGAGTATTATACATCTATTTACACTCGTTTTAAAGATGACTTTAACATTGATATGGAAAGTCAACGCTTCAAAGAAACGAATGAAATTATGTTAAATCTACCTGAACATGTTCAAACAATTTTAGAGTTAAAAGATATGGAACCTGCTGTATTACAAATCAGACGAACAAAATCAAGTGTTTTTTCAAAACAAATTTTAGAATATGTTGAATCTTACAAACGATGGGATTTCTATAAATTTGAAATCAGTTCTCTATCTCATAAATAATTAGAAAATTTTACCGGTAGTTTCTCTTCGCTAATACAATAAAAAACAAGCGTATCACTAGGATACACTTGTTCAGACTGTTGACAAAGTAAGAGTGTCAACAGTCTTTTTTCGTATCAGACGTTAAGTTGTACGGCTTACCACGATGTACACGATACATCGCTCGTTCTCTACCATGTGCGAGAACGAAGCCATTCGTACCACAACGTCTGATACGATAATAACGCTTAAAAGTGGTATAATAGAGATAAGAAAAAGGAGGGAAAAATCTATGTTTTATAAAGAAACTCACCCAAATGATGAAATCATATTAAACACATTGTCCGAATTAGTACCAAAAGACCATTTACTACGTAAAATTGATAAATCAATTGATTTCAATTTTATTTATGATATTACTTCTCCCTATTATAGTCATACCAACGGTCGCAATAGTTTAGACCCTGTTGTTTTATTTAAATTGGTCTTTTTAAAAGATATTTATGGCATTAAATCCATGCGAGAAACCATTAAACGTGTCGAAACGGATGTAGCGTTTAGATGGTTTTTAAACCTCCCTTTCTCTAAACCTACCCCACATTATTCTACTTTCTCTCAAAATTATATTCGCCGTTTTCAAGGTACTTCTGTGTTTGAAGATATATTTAATACTATTGTACACCAAGCTATCTCACATCATTTAATTAGCGGCACAGCTTTATTCACAGATTCCACACACATTAAAGCAAACGCCAATAAAAATAAATTTAGAAACGCCGTTATTGAAGTGGTTCAGGAACGTAAACGAGATTTAGAAAATGAAATCAACGCCGAAAGAGAAGCCATTGGAAAAAAGCCTTTTAGCTACACCGATAAAACCATCTCTAAAACGATTAAAGAAAGTACGACTGATAAAGAAAGTGGCTATTACCATCGGGATAATAAAGAAAAAGGATTTATGTACTTAGACCATCGTAGTGTCGATGGTAAACATAACTTTATTGTGGACTGCTTTATTACACCGGGGAACGTGCATGATAGCGTACCGTATGTGTCGCGATTAACATATATCATGGATAAATTTAAGTTTGATGTGAATTGTGTCGCGTTAGATAGCGGGTATTATAAAAAAGACATTTTAAAATTTTTAGAAGAGAAAAAGATATTTT